>SKWP01000252.1 GCA_007128865.1 Paracoccaceae bacterium | reverse complement strand
GTCACCCGAAAAGACGCGGATCTTGCCCGACCGCACATTGGTCGCGGAAACGAAAAGCCGTGGCCCGGTTTCGGCACAGACGCGCGAAAAGTCGAAGCGGCGCACGATCCGTTCCAGCGGGTTGCGCCACGCCGGGCCCAGCGCATAGGGGCTGAAGACCTGCGAGGCCAGTTCCACCGGCGTCACCGGCATGAGCTGTTCGGCCATAGCCACCAGCCCGCCCATTCCCGGCAGCATCGCCCCGATCCAGCCGGCAAGCTCCATGTCGCCGACCGCGCCGACCTGCCGCCAGAGCCAGTCGAGGTTGTCGCGCGCCGCCTGGCGCCCGCCGTCCGGCCCGCCGGTCACCAGCCCGGCCTTGAGCGCCGCACCGTTCAGCGCCCCGGCCGAGGTGCCCGAAATGCCGGCGATCTCGATGTCGCGTTCCTGCAGCAGCCGGTCCAGCACGCCCCAGGTAAAGGCGCCATGGGCGCCGCCGCCCTGCAGGGCGAGGTTCAGACGAAGGGTGCCGTTGCCCATGGCCGGGCTCCTTTCCGCAACATGGCACCGCCAGCGCCCGGCGGCCCGGCCTCCTCCCCCGTCACGCTTGCGGCCCTGCCCGCGGGATCAGCGCGTGAGCGCCGCAACACCAGGCAGGACGCGCCCCTCCATCCATTCCAGAAACGCGCCGCCGGCACCCGAGACATAGGTGAAATCCCCGGCCACGCCAGCATGATTGAGCGCCGCCACGGTGTCACCCCCCCCGGCGACGGTGACCAGCCCGCCGGCCCGCGTCAGCTCGGCCGCCCGGCGCGCTGCGGCGGTGGTGGCAGCATCAAAGGGCGGGGTTTCGAAGGCGCCGAGCGGGCCGTTCCAGATCAGCGTCCGGCAGTTGGCGAACAACTCCGACAGTGCCGCCACGGTCTGCGGCCCGGCATCCAGGATCATCGCATCGGGCGGGCAGGCATCGGCGGCAACGGTGCGGGCATCGGCGCCGGGTTCCAGCGCCCCGGCCACCACGACGTCGGCCGGCAGGTGCATGGTGCAGCCGGTCTCCCCAGCCCGCGTCAGGATTTCCCGCGCCGTGTCCGCCATCTCGTGTTCGGCCAGCGACCGGCCGATCTCGTGGCCCTGCGCGGCAAGAAAGGTGTTGGCCATGCCGCCGCCGATCACCAGGTGATCGACCTTGCCGACCAGATTGCCCAGCAGCGCCAGCTTGGTCGAAACCTTCGCCCCGCCGACCACCGCCACCAGAGGCCGCGCAGGATTGCCGAGTGCAGCGTCGAGCGCGCGCAATTCCTGCTCCATCGAGCGGCCGGCACAGCAGGGCAGCAGCCGCGCGATGCCTTCGGTCGAGGCATGCGCCCGGTGCGCGGCCGAGAAGGCGTCGTTGACATAGATATCGCCCAGCGCCGCCAGCGCGGCGGCAAAGGCGGGGTCGTTGGCTTCCTCCTCGGGGTGAAAGCGGGTGTTTTCCAGCAGCAGCACGCCACCGGGTTCCAGCGCCGCCACCGCGCGCTTGGCGGTGATGCCGACGCAGTCGCCGGCAAAGCCGACATCCTGCCCCAGCGCCCCGGCGAGCGCCGGGCGGACCTGCGCCAGCGACATCGCCTCGACCGGCTTGCCCTTTGGCCGGCCGAAATGGGCCAGCAGCACCGCCCGCCCGCCGGCCGCGACGATGTGGCGGATCGTCGGCAGGATGCGGTCGATCCGCGAGGTATCGGTTACCCGGCCATCGCGCAGCGGCACGTTGATATCGACACGCACCAGCGCCACCTTGCCGGCGAAATCCATTTCGTCGAGGGTTCTGAAACTCATACCTGCCGCTCCGGTGCTGGGGTCGGGGGCTTCATGGCGCGAAGCGGGGGCGCGCGTCAATGCCTGTGCCGGCCGCCGGCCATCAGCGCAGACCGGGCCGGATCAATCCCGCAGCGGCGGTGGCGGGGCCGGGCTTTCGAAGACAAGGATGCGGCCGTCGGGCGTGTCCACCCGCACCCGGCCGGCGGCGGCGAGGGTGTGGTCGATGCCCAGCGGGCGGAAGATCGCCGCGATCAGCGCCGCGAGCGGGTTGGTCCGTTCCAGCAACTGCACCTCATAGGGCCATGCCGCGCCGCATCCTTCCAGCGTGCCGTGCCAGCGTTGCGCGCCATCGGGGCGCGGCCCGTGGCAGAGTTGTCCGTCGCTCAGCGTGACCTGCAGCCCGCGGGTGGACAGAAACGCGCTTTCCGGGTCCGGTCCGCGGCCGGTTGCACAGGCGGCAAGGCCGAGGGCGGCCATGAGGGCAACGGCGGAACGGCGGCGCACAGCCATGGAAAGGCTCCTGTCACAACGGCCAGAACAGCGGTATCACGAGGCTGGCGGTCAGCGCCAGCAGCAGGTTCAGCGGAATGCCCACACGCATGAAATCCGTGAACCGGTAGCCGCCGGGCGCATAGACAAGCGTGTTGGTCTGATAACCGATCGGGGTTGCAAAGCTGGCCGAAGCCGCCACCATCACCGTCACCACCAGCGCCCGCGGATCGACGCCAAGCGACAGCCCGAGACCCACGGCAATGGGTGTCAGGATCACCGCGACCGCGTTGTTGGTGACAAGCTCGGTCAGTACCCAGGTCAGCAGATAGACCGAAAGCACCAGCACGAACGGCGACATGCCTTCCAGCGCCGGGCGGGCGGCATCGACGATCAGCCCTGCCGCGCCCGAGGTTTCCATCGCCGCACCGACCGCCAGCATGGCAAAGATCAGCGCCAGCAGCCGTCCGTCGATGAAGCCGAACGCCTCGTCGGCATCGATGCAGCGGGTAACCAGCACCACCGCCACGCCGACAAAGGCCAGCGCCACGATCGGCGCCAGCCCCAGCGACGAGCCCAGCACGATCCCCGCCAGCACCGCGATCGGAATCGGCGCATGGCTGCGGCGGAATGGCCGGGCGGTCGAACGGGATATGTCCAGCATTTCCATGTCGGCGGCCAGGCGCTGGATGTCTTCGGGCGCGCCTTCCAGCAGCAGCGTGTCGCCGATCTGCACCACCAGGTCGTCCAGATGCCGGCCGATGTTCCGGCTGCGCCGGTGCACCGCCAGCGGATAGACCCCGTAGCGCCGGCGCAGCCGCAGCGACCCCAGCGACCGGCCGACCATGCCGCAGCCCGGCGTTACCAGCGCCTCGACCGTGGCGGTGCGGACCGACGAAAGCTGTTCGACCTGTTGCAGGTCGGGATGATCCTTGAGCCCCAGCACCTCGGCCACCGGGGTACGCAGCACCACCCGGTCGCCGGCCTCCAGCACCACCGCACCAAGATTGCGTCGCAGCGAGGCATCGCCGCGCAGCACGTCGATGACCCGCGCACCGCTGCGGCGAAACGCCTCGACCTCGTCAAGCCGGCGGCCGATCAGCGCCGAGCTTCCGGGCACCGCGACCTCGGTGAAGAACTTCATCCGCGACCGGTCCGGCAGCAGCGCCGACAGCGATTCGCGATCCGGCAGCAGGTGCCGCCCGATCAGCGCCAGATAGGCCATCCCCACCGCGGCCATGATCAGCCCCAGCGGCGTGATCTCGAACAGCCCGAAGGGCGCCAGCCCGTAGCCGCGCGCAACCCCGTCGACCAGCAGGTTGGTCGAGGTTCCCAGCAACGTCACCGTGCCGCCCATGATCGACAGATAGCTGAGCGGGATCAGCAGCCGCGACGGCGCCATCGACATCGAACGCGCCAGCTGCATGAACAGCGGGATCATCACCACCACCACCGGGGTGTTGTTCATGAATGCCGACATCCCGACCACCGTCACCGCCAGTACTGCCAGCGTCAGCACCGGCCGGCGCCCGACATGGCGGGTGGCAAGCTGGCTGATCCAGTCCAGCGCACCGGTGCGCACCAGCGCGCCGACCACGATGAACAGCGCCGCGATGGTCCAGGGCGCAGGGTTCGACAGCACGTCGAGCGCCGTCTGATAGGGCAGCACGCCGGTGACCAGCAGCAGCACCGCGCCGGCGATGGCCGTCACCTCGACCGGGAAGGTCTCGCGCAGGAACAGCCCGAACATGCCGGCGACGACGGCCAGCGCCAGCAGCGCCTGTGCGGTCTCGGAAAGGGGCAGGCCGGGCATGGGCGCTCCTGCGG
>SKWP01000325.1 GCA_007128865.1 Paracoccaceae bacterium | reverse complement strand
GGGCGGGACAGTGCTTGCCGGACGAAAGGCCATGATCCTTGCAGCGCTTGCCTTCGGTGGAGCGGCGCTCTGGCTGACCCTGCCACGTGAGGGGACGCCGGCGGGGTTTATTCCCTACCTCGATGCCCGTGTCGTCGCCCAGGGTGCCCGCATCTACGAAGCGCATTGTGCCGCCTGCCATGGGGAAAACCTCGAAGGCGAAGCCGACTGGGAAATCCGCCGACCCGACGGCCGTCTGCCGGCGCCCCCGCATGACGAAACCGGTCACACCTGGCATCATCCCGACGCACAGCTGTTCTTCATGACCAAGTACGGCGTCGCCCCACTGGTGGGGGAGGGGTACCAATCCGACATGCCCGCTTATGAGGGCGTGCTGGATGACGCGGAAATCATCGCGGTCCTGGCATTCATAAAAAGCCGGTGGCCCGAGGAAATCAGGCACTGGCACAATGATCTGAACCGCCTGACAGACAGCGGCGGCTGACGATACAGCCGTCGTCCCGGGAACGAGGCAGCCAGTGTCGCAAGGGGCAGGCCCGGGGCGCAGTCCGGTTCCTGCCTGCCCCTTCGCCCGTCAATCGGTACCCGCCTATTCGGCCTCTTCCGCGGCTACCGGCTCGCGCTCGACCCTGACCTCGCGCGGCTCGCGCGGCGGCCGGCCGATGACCTCGCGCAGTTCGTCCAGTTCGATGAAGTTGTCAGCCTGGCGGCGCAGTTCATCGGCAATCATCGGTGGGCTGGAGCGGATGGTGGATACCACCGAAACGCGCACGCCCTGGCGCTGGAGGCTTTCCACCAGAGGCTTGAAATCACCATCGCCGGAAAACAGCACCGCATGGTCAAGCCGCGGGGCCAGTTCCATGGCATCGATGGTAAGCTCGATGTCCATGTTGCCCTTCACTTTTCTGCGACCCATGGAGTCGATGTATTCCTTGGCCGGTTTGGTGACCATCGCGTAGCCGTTGTAGTGCAGCCAGTCCACCAGCGGGCGAATCGGCGAATAGTCATCGTTCTCAAGCAGCGCGGTGTAGTAGAACGCCCGCAGCAGCTTGCCCCGGCGCATGAACTCGTGCCGCAAAAGCTTGTAGTCGATGTCGAATCCAAGCGCCTTTGCAGCGGCGTAGAGGTTCGATCCGTCTATGAACAGCGCCAGCCGTTCGTCCTTGTAAAACATTACGGTTCCCTTCAATTCATTGCCGTGACAGGACCGCCGCGAGTGGAGCGGGAATGGCCCATGCCGGAATGTCATTTATTTAAGCTTTCATGACAGCGAGACAAGATATGCAAAAGGGCAGGTCTGGCTCCATCGCGTTGCTGGCGCTGGGCGGCAATCTCGATTCGCATGCCGGAAAACCGGCCGATACGCTGCGCACAGCGCTGCAGTGTCTGCAAGCCCCGGACATCCGGCTTGTCATTGCAAGCAGCCTCTACCGGACGCCGTGTTTCCCTGCCGGTGCCGGCCCCGACTATGTGAACGCGGCCGCAGCCGTCCAGACCATTCTGGACCCTGTTTCCCTGCTGGACCGGCTGCACGCGCTGGAAGCCGAGTTCGATCGCAACCGGACAAGCCGGTGGGGCGCGCGCACGCTGGATATCGATCTGATTGCCTTTGGTGATCGCGTCCTGCCGGATCCCGCCACCCAGCATGCCTGGCGATTGATGCCACCCGAAAGACAGCCCGGCTCGACCCCCGTGCGGCTGATCCTGCCGCATCCGCGGCTTCAGGATCGCGGTTTCGTTCTGGTGCCGCTGGCCGAGATTGCCGCGCACTGGGTGCACCCGCTTACCGGTCAGAGCGTGGCCCGGATGCTGGCAGCGCTTCCCGACTCCGAGCGCGCCGGGATCGTTCGGATCGGGGACTGACGGCGGGGCCAAGGCCCGCACGGACGACGAAAACGGTTGTCTCACCATCCCGTGACGACAAGGCCGCCAGCGTCTTGCAATAGGGTTCATGGGGGTCTAGAGAGGGCGCTTCAACAGCCCGCATCACGGGAGCTTTGCTGATGGCCCGCGTTACTGTCGAAGATTGCGTCGACAAGGTTCCGAACCGGTTCGATCTGGTCCTGCTTGCCGCGCACCGCGCGCGCGAGATCGCTTCCGGTGCAGCGATCACCGTGGATCGCGACAACGACAAGAACCCTGTTGTCGCGCTTCGCGAGATTGCCGAGGAAACCCAGTCGGCCGACATCCTGCGCGAGCGCATGATCGAGAGCCACCAGACCCAGATCGAGGTGGACGAGCCCGAAGACGACGACATGGCGCTGCTGATGAGCACCGAACAGGATCGCCCGGCGCAGGATGACATGGACGAGGAACGTCTGCTGCGAGCGCTGATGGAAGCGCAGGGACAGGGCTGAACTGGTCGGCGCGCTTTCCTCCGGGCCCGCGCCGGCGTCAGTGCCGAACGATCCGGCCGCCGGGCCGAATGACGAACAGGACGTGCGTGCGCCCGGTCGCGGCGATGCTGCGCGCCATCTGTCTGCAGAAGCGCTGGTGGCGCTGGTCCGCGACTACAATCCGCGAACCGATTCCGACCTGTTGCGCCGCGCCTATGTCTATGGCGAGCGCATGCACGAAGGCCAGAAGCGCCATTCGGGCGATCCCTATTTCACGCACCCCGTGGCCGTGGCCGCCATCCTTGCCGGCATGCGGCTGGACGATGCCACCATCGCCACCGCGCTTTTGCACGATACCATCGAGGACACCAAATCCACCTATTCCGAAATCGCCGCCACCTTCGGCAAGGAGATTGCCGAACTGGTCGACGGCGTTACCAAGCTGACCAACCTGCATCTTTCGTCGTCCGAGGCCAAGCAGGCCGAAAACATGCGCAAGCTGCTGATCGCCATGTCGCGCGATCTGCGGGTGATCCTGGTCAAGCTTGCCGACCGGCTGCACAACATGCGCACGATCCGGTCCATGCGTGCCGAAAAACAGGCCCAGAAGGCGCGCGAGACCATGGACATCTACGCGCCGCTTGCCGGCCGGATGGGCATGCAGTGGATGCGCGACGAGCTTGAGGATCTGGCATTTCGGGTTCTCAACCCCGAGGCGCGGAATTCGATCATCCGCCGCTTCCTGACCCTGCAGCGCGAGGCCGGCGATGTGGTCGAGAAGATCACCGCCGACATCCGCAGCGAACTGGCCCGCGCCGGGATCGAGGCGGTGGCCTTCGGGCGCGCCAAGAAGCCCTATTCGGTCTGGCGCAAGATGCGCGAAAAGGAACTGTCGTTTTCGCGCCTGTCCGATATCTACGGGTTCCGGATCATCACCGGATCCGAGGCGGATTGCTACCGTATCCTTGGCGTGATCCATCAGCGCTGGCGGGCGGTACCGGGGCGGTTCAAGGATTACATCAGCCAGCCCAAGTCAAACGGTTACCGGTCGATCCATACCACCGTTTCGGGGCGCGACGGCAAACGGGTCGAGGTTCAGATCCGCACCCGGCAGATGCACGAGGTGGCCGAGGCCGGGGTCGCCGCGCACTGGGCCTATCGCGATGGCGAACGGGTGGAGAACCCCTTTGCCGTCGATCCGGCGAAATGGCTGGCCACCCTGACCGAACGCTTCGATTCCAGCGACGATCACGACGAGTTTCTGGAGCATGTGAAGCTCGAGATGTATTCGGATCAGGTGTTCTGCTTTACCCCCAGGGGTGAGGTGGTGCAGCTGCCGCGCGGGGCGACGCCGCTGGATTTTGCCTATGCCATTCACACCCGTATCGGCGATTCCTGTGTTTCGGCCAAGGTCGACGGCATCCGCGTACCGCTGTGGACGCGCCTGAAGAACGGCCAGAGCGTCGAGGTCATCACCGCCGACGGCCAGCGCCCGCAGGCGACCTGGATCGATATCGTGCGCACCGGACGGGCCAAGGCCGCCATCAGGCGGTCGCTGCGCGAAGAGGACCGCGCGCGCTTTGTCAAGCTGGGTCAGGAACTGGCGCGTGTGGCCTTCGAACATGTCGGGCGCAAGGTGTCGGACAAGGCGCTTTCGGCCGCTGCCGCCAAGCTGGGTTTCAAGAGCCGGTTCGACCTGCTTGCCAGGCTTGGCAGCGCCGAGCTCACCGCCCGTTCCATCATCGAGACGCTGTATCCCGAGCT
>SKWP01000314.1 GCA_007128865.1 Paracoccaceae bacterium | reverse complement strand
GCGCACTGCGGTGGGTGTGCGACTACAGTCGGGCTACGCCCTCCTTCCGTCGCACACCCACCGCGGCGTCTCATCCAGATTGACGCGGAATCTCACCCTGATTGTCGCGCCGCAGCCCGGTTTTCCGGGTGAGGATTGCCATACGGCAGCATACTGGCGAAAGGCGCCCATGGCGGTCGGCTGGCTGGATATCGACACAGGGCGGTGCCCGGCCGCCCGGGTGGCGCTGCACGGCGGATAACCGATTTGCTATTCCCTTTCGCGGCAGGCTGGCCTATACGCCCCGTCTACATGCGCGTGGGCCCGCTTAAGGCATGAATCGTCGCCGGTCGTTCGACCGGCCGGGTCCGTTGCGTGACAGTACAGAAACGGACAGAAAGACGAACCGCCCATGGCAAACACGCCCCAGTCCAAGAAACGCGCCCGCCAGAACGAGACCCGCAAGGCCATCAACAAGGCCCGCCGGTCGCGCATCCGCACCTTCCTGCGCAAGGTCGAGGAGGCCATCGCCTCCGGCAATCAGGACACCGCCGCCACCGCCCTGCGCACCGCCCAGCCCGAACTGATGCGCGGCGTTACCAAGGGCGTGCTGCACAAGAACACCGCCGCGCGCAAGATGTCGCGCCTCGCCGCGCGGGTAAAGGCGCTGGGCGCGACCAACTGATCGGGCAGCCTTGCGGCCGGGACAATCGCCCGGCCCTGCGCCCCGGCAGGGCGGTCTGCCCTGCCCGCCGGCGTGTCGGGTTCCAGCGTCGCGAACCTTGCGCTACCGGAACACCCAGAACTGCATCGCAACGAAGCTGGCCAGCGGCACCAGCACCACCGCGCTGGCCGCGCCCAGCCACGGCGACAGGCCAAGCCCGCCAACCGCCGCCGCCATGCCCCCGGTGGCGGCGCCGAAGCTGGCCAGATGCAACACCGCGAAGCGCGCGATTTCCCGCCGTGGCGGGCGCGACGACCGGAAGGTTGCGTGCCGGTGGGCAAGGAAGTTGACCGGCAGCAACAGCATGTATGCCACCGCCGCCGCACCGACTGCCGGCAGCAACGTTGCCGAAAGCCCTCCGGCAAGCGCGACATAGGCAAGGCTTGACAGCCCCCCGACCCCGGCAAAGCGAAGCCCGCGTGCAAGGATGCCATCGCCCCGCGCGAGCAGGCCGATGGCCTTGCCGCGCTCAGGCAGCCGCATGACCGGCAGGCTCGGCCAGACACCAGTACTGCGCACCGAAGGGAAGCCGCCCGAACCAGCCGTCCAGCGTCATGAGCGGCCCGTTTGCCGGTGGCACCGACAGGATGCTGCGGCTGGCGACCCGAAGGGCGCCGGCATCGCGGAACAACCCGCGCAGGGTTGCAGGGCGCAGGAGCACCGCGTCGCGGTCGAGCGGGCAGTCGCGCACGATCTTCCGCGTCAGCGGGTTGAAGGGGTTGTGTTCGATCACCAGCGCCAGCCCGCCGGGCCGCAGGACGCGCAGCATCTCGGCCGCCAGCCGGGCCCAGCCGGCCGGGGGAACATGGTGGAAGACACAGATCGCAAGGCTCAGGTCCACCTCGGCATCGGGCAGCGGCAGGCTGTCGCCATCATAGACCCGGTAGCGATGCTGCGGATAGCTGGCCCGCGCCACCTCGATCGACGCGGCCGAGACGTCAACGCCTTCGATGGCTGCGAAATGCGCGCCAAGATGGGCGTGGATATGCCCCACCCCGCAACCCACGTCCAGCAGCCGCATGGCGCCGGGGTCGCGGCCGCGTTCGGCCAGCAGACGCAGGATCAGCCGGGCCTTGTGTTCGGTGAAGAAGGCGTGGCGGGCGCCATAGCTGCCCAGCGTCCGGTCGATTTCGGCCGAATAGTCCGAAGCCGCACGGTCAAAAACCCCTGCCGCGGCAGCGGGATCGGCCCCGGGTCCCGCTGCCGGAGGAACCGTCGGCGGACGCGTCACGGCCAGACCCGCCAGGGCGCGCGCCCGCTGTCCCACAGCGATTGCAGCAGGTCGCGTTCGCGCAGCGTATCCATCGGCTGCCAGAACCCCGAATGCTGGTGCGCCATGAGTTCTCCCCGCGCTGCCAGGGTCTGCAGGGGCTCGCGTTCCCAGACGGTCGCATCGCTGTCGACCAGGTCAAGCACTGCGGGCGAAAGCACGAAATATCCACCGTTGATCAGGGTTCCGTCGCCGCTCGGCTTTTCGCTGAAGTCGGTCACCCGGGCGCCATCGAGCGTCACCACCCCGAACCGCCCGGTTGGCGCCACCGTGGCCACGGTGGCCTGCCGGCCGTGGGACCGGTGAAAGGCGACCTCGGCAGCGATGTCGATGTCGGCCAGCCCGTCGCCATAGGTCATGCAGAAGGCGTCTTCGCCCTCGACCCAGGGCAGGATGCGGCGCAGCCGCCCGCCGGTCTGGGTGTCGGCGCCGGTCTCCACGAGGGTAACGCGCCAGGGTTCAAGCCCGGCCTGTTCGTAGGCAACGCTGTCGTCGCGGTAGTCGAAGGTCACCGCCCGGGCCGAATGAAGCCCGTAATTGGCGAAGTATTCCTTGATCATGTAGCCGCGGTAGCCAAGGCAGATGATGAAATCATCGATCCCGTGGGCGGAATAGGTCTTCATGATGTGCCACAGGATAGGCTTGCCGCCGATTTCCACCATCGGCTTGGGGCGCAGGTGACTTTCTTCGGAAATCCGGGTGCCGCGTCCGCCCGCTAGGATGACCGCCTTCATTGCCGTGCCTCCTTGCGGTCGGGCATGCCCTCGGGCTCGGGAAGGTCAAGGTTGATGGTGCGTTCGATCAGCGACAACGGACGCACGCGCACCTCCTCGTAGATGCGCCCGACGTATTCGCCAAGAATGCCCAGCAGCATGGCATTGATGCCCAGCGAGGCCAGCAGCAGCAGCGTCAGGGTAAAGAACCCCCGAGGCCAGGTCTGGCCGCCGAACAGATAGACCAGCAGGTAATAGATGCCCAGCGCCACGGCCAGAAAGAACATCCCGACCCCGACCAGGCCGGCGATCCGCAGCGGGACCAGCGAATGGTTGACGATGCCATCTGTCGCCATGCCGAAAAGGCGCCGTGCCGGAAACTTGCTGACTCCGTGCTGGCGGGTACGGACGCGGTCGTAGGGGATGCCGGTCTGTCGTGCCGCCAGCGACGAGATCAGGCCGCGCGTGTAGGGGCGGGCATCACGGATGCCATGCAGCCGCCGGATGACAGACCGGTCCACCAGGCGGAAATCGCCGGCATCATCCAGAAAGTTGTCGTCCGATATGCGCCGCACCAGCCTGTAGAAACCCCTGCGCAACATCTGCATGAGCCACCCCTCGGGGCGCTGGCGACGAATGCCGACGACAACGTCGTGGCCTGATTCCCATTTCTTCACGAATTCGAGGATCAGCTCGGGCGGGTCTTCCAGGTCGCAATCGATCTGAACCGCCGCATCGCCTTGCACGGTCCGGTAGGCGGTCAGCACCGAGCGCTGAAAACCGTAGTTGCGCGCCAGGCGGATGACCTTGACCTCGGGATCGCGGGTGGCAATTGCGGCCAGCCGCTCGAATGTCGCATCGGTGCTGTGGTTGTCGGAAAACAGGATTTCGAGCCGGTACCTGTCGTGCAGCGGTGCAAAGACCTCGCGTATGGCGGCATGGGCGGGGCCGACGTTCGCCTCTTCGTTGAACACCGGCACAATCACCGAGATCAGCGGTCGCGGATCGGACTGGCCGGCCGCCATGGCGCCTAGACCTCGAGGATATGGAAATGCGGCAGCGGCATCACGAAGGTCGATTTCAGCCCCCGCGCACGCAGCTGTTCCGAGATCGGCCTGGCGTAGTGCCAGGCCAGCAGCAGCACGAAATCGGGCTGTTCCTCGATCAGGATCGAGTTCTCCACCACCGGGATGTGCCGGCCGGGCAGGTACATGCCAAGCTTCAATGATGTCGGCTGTTCGGCCAGATACGGCAGCAGTTCGCGCGGCATGCCGCAGAAGTTCAGCAGCGTCGCGCAGCGCCCGGGGCAGGAGTTGCCCACCAGCCGGCGGCCTTCGCGTTTCGTCCGGTAGGCGAATTCCATCAACGCGTCGCGCGACCGATGCGCACCTTCGCGGAAGCGGTCATAGATTTCGG
>SKWP01000327.1 GCA_007128865.1 Paracoccaceae bacterium | reverse complement strand
GCATGTTGCGCCGGCGCTTCGGCGTCTGCCGGGCCAGGTAGGCTTCCAGATCGGCGCAGCCCGCGGTTTCGGCCACCATCAGCGGCAGTTGCAGAAAGCTGTCAAAACCCGCCTGCCGCAGGGTGGCGGGGTCGGCAGCCGGTTCAGTGATGCCGATGGCAGCGATGTCCCGACGGGCCTTCAGATGCGCAATGACCGCGGCCCTTGCCGCCGGCAATTCGGCGGGATCGCGGGCCAGAAACGGGGCCTCATGCGCAAATCCCAGAAAGGTCGTGTCCAGCAGGCACTGGGTCATGGCCGAAAGCCGCCCCAACGGCCGGTCGAGCCGCGCCCGCAGATCCGGCCGCAGCAGGCGCGTGCTGCGGTAGCGCCGCAGCACCAGAACCGGGGCCACGCCAAGCAGCTCCTGCCCGCGCCGGACCTTGGCCAGCGTCAGCCGGGTGCTGCGCCGCGATGCCGGAAGGAAATGCGCGACATTGTCCAGAAGCGGGTTGTCGAACAGCGCCGCCTCGGCCGCGGTCCAGGTCGTTTCCTCGGTCACCGAAAGCTGTTCGGCCATGGATTGCCCCCTGCCCCGCGCCCGCCTCGGGCCCGATCAACGCCGCTTGCACGGGCTTCTGGCTTGGCGTAACAGTCGCGCGGCTTTCGGGCAATCGAATGGAACGGCAATGCCGATACTGGTGATGAAATTCGGCGGCACCTCGGTTGCCGACCTTGCCCGCATCCGCAACGCCGCCGGCAAGGTGGCCGAAGAAGTCGCACGCGGCAACGATGTGATCGTGATCGTTTCGGCCATGGCCGGACGCACCAACGAGCTGGTGGGCTGGGTCGACGGAATCGCGCCGCTGCATGACGCGCGCGAATACGATGCCGTTGTCTCGTCGGGCGAAAACATAACCGCCGGGCTCATGGCGCTGACCCTTCAGGACATGGATATTCCCGCCCGCAGCTGGCAGGGCTGGCAGGTGCCGTTGCGCACCAGTTCGGCCCATGGCGCGGCGCGCATCCTCGACATTCCGCGCGACAATCTGGATGCGAAGTTCGCCGAGGGCATGAAGGTCGCCGTTGTGGCGGGCTTTCAGGGCATCAGCCCCGAGGGGCGCATCACCACGCTGGGGCGCGGCGGATCGGACACCACCGCAGTGGCCTTTGCCGCCGCCTTCGATGCCGTGCGGTGCGACATCTATACCGATGTGGACGGCGTCTATACCGCCGACCCGCGCATCTGCGACGGCGCCAGGCGGCTGGACCGGATCGCCTTTGAGGAAATGCTGGAACTGGCCAGTCTGGGCGCCAAGGTACTGCAGACCCGGTCGGTCGAGCTGGCGATGCGCTACAAGGTTCCGCTGCGGGTACTGTCGAGCTTCGAACAAACCGACGAGACGTCGGGAACCGTCGTCTGCGACGAGGAGGAAACCATGGAAAGCCGGGTGGTATCGGGTGTTGCCCATTCGCGCGACGAGGCCAAGATAACGCTCTTGTCGGTGGCGGACCGGCCCGGCATAGCCGCGGCCATCTTCGGCCCGCTGGCCGAGGCCGGGGTGAATGTCGACATGATCGTGCAGAACATCTCGGAAGATGGCCGCACCGACATGACCTTTTCCTGCCCGGTCGGGCAGCTTGAACGCGCCCGCAAGGCGATGACGGATGCCCGCGACCGCGGCGATTTCCGGTTTGTCGAACTGGTCACCGACACCGGCGTTGCCAAGGTTTCGGT
Source organism: Paracoccaceae bacterium (assembly GCA_007128865.1). Taxonomy (GTDB): domain Bacteria; phylum Pseudomonadota; class Alphaproteobacteria; order Rhodobacterales; family Rhodobacteraceae; genus Rhodobaculum. Next base: position 2,391 of record SKWP01000327.1, on the reverse strand, counting down.
GGTGGGCATCGGGATGCGCAGCCATGCCGGCGTTGCCGCGCGCATGTTTCAGGCACTTGCGCGCGAAGGCATCAACATCAAGGTGATAACCACCTCCGAGATCAAGATTTCGGTGCTGATCGACCGCAAGTACATGGAACTGGCCGTACAGGCGTTGCATGATGCCTTCGAACTGGACAAGATACCCTGACCGTGTCCGCTAGGGCCGGTCCGGGTCTGGGGGACGCATGCCGGAACGGCTCGAAACCGAAAGCCGAAAGCTGCTGCGCCGGCTGCGTGACACGCTGGCAGAACCGGGCGCAGGTCAGGAACGGCTGGATCGCATAACCGGGATCATCGCGGAATCGATGGGCACGCAGGTGTGTTCCATCTATCTGTTCCGCGATGCCGAAACGCTCGAACTGTGTGCCACCACCGGCCTGAAGGCCGAGGCCGTGCACACCACCCGGTTGCGGCTGGGCGAGGGTCTGGTGGGGCGGGTTGCCCGCAGCGCCCGGCCGCTGAGCACCGCCAATGCCCCGGCCGAGCCGGGCTTTCGCTACATGGCCGAAACCGGCGAGGAGCGCTTTACCTCCTTCCTCGGGGTGCCCATTCAGCGGCTGGGCGAACGGCTGGGGGTGCTTGTTGTCCAGTCCCGCGACTCGCGCGACTATTCCGATGACGAGGTCTATGCGCTCGAAGTCGTCGCCATGGTCATCGCCGAGATGACCGAGCTTGGCGCCTTTGTCGGCGAGGGCGCGGCGCTGGCCCGCCCGCATCAGCAACCGGTGTTGCTGCGCGGCGTTTCCGGTCAGGAAGGGGCCGCCGAAGGGCAGGTCTGGCTGCACGAGCCGCGCGTCGTTGTCACCAATCCGGTTGCGGATGACCCCGCTGCCGAGCTTGAAAGGCTTCAGGAGGCGGTAGGGCAGTTGCGGATATCGGTCGATGCGCTGCTTGACGGGGCAGACGGCAGCAGCAAGGAACAGATGGAGGTTCTGCAGACCTATCGCGCCTTTGCCCATTCGCGCGGCTGGATGCGCCGCATGGAGGAAGACATCTCCCGCGGCCTGTCTGCCGAAGCCGCCGTGGAAAAGGAACAATCGGCCGCCCGGGCGCGGATGCAGCAACTGCCCGATCCCTATCTGCGCGACCGGTTGCAGGATCTGGACGACCTGTCGAACCGGCTTCTGCGCATCCTGACCGGCCAGGGCCGCGAGACCGGGGCCGAGCTGCCGGACGCGCCGATCCTGGTGGCCCGCAACATCGGCCCGGCCGAACTGATGGACTATGGCCGCAGGCTGCGCGGTGTGGTGCTGGAACAGGGTTCGGTCGGCAGCCATGCGGCGATCGTGGCGCGGGCACTCGCCATCCCGCTGGTCATCGGCGCCGAACGCATCACCACCGAGGCACTGAACGGCGACCGAATCCTTGTCGACGGCACCGAAGGCGTGGTGCACCTGCGCCCCGACGACACCGTTGCCGCGGCCTTTCGCGACAAGATGGCGATGCAGGCGGCGGCGCAGGAACGCTATGCGGGTCTGCGCGACAAGCCGGCGCAGTCGCTGTGCGGGGCGGTGGTGGCGCTGCACATGAACGCCGGGCTGATGGCCGACCTGCCTTCGTTGAAGGGTTCCGGCGCCGAAGGCGTGGGGCTGTTCCGCACCGAGTTGCAGTTTCTGGTACGTGACAAGATGCCCAGGCGCGGCGAACTGGTCGCCATCTACGAGCGGGTGATGAACGCCGCCGATGGCAAGCGGGTGGTGTTCCGCACTCTCGACATCGGGTCAGACAAGGTGCTGCCCTACATGAAGCCGCAGGACGAGCCCAACCCGGCGATGGGCTGGCGGGCGATTCGGGTCGGGCTCGACAAGCCCGGCGTGATGCGCATGCAGCTGCAGGCGCTGATCCGCGCCGCCAGGGGCCGACCGCTTACCATCATGTTTCCCTTCGTCGCCCAGGCCGATGAATTCCACGAAGCCAGGCGCCATGTGACCCGCGAACTGGAACGCGAGGCGCATCTTGGCCATGTGCTGCCCGAAACGGTCGAGATCGGCGCCATGCTGGAAACCCCAAGCCTTGCCTTTGCGCCCCGAAGCCTGTTCGAGGCGGTCGATTTCCTGTCCATCGGCGGCAACGATCTCAAGCAGTTCTTCTTTGCCGCCGACCGCGAGAACGAACGGGTGCGGCGGCGCTATGACACTCTGAATGCGGGCTACCTCACCTTTATCGAAGGCATCGTGCAGCGCTGCGCCGAGACCGGCACCGAACTGTCGTTCTGCGGAGAGGATGCAGGACGGCCGATCGAGGCCGTTTGCCTTGCTGCAATCGGGCTGCGCACCTTGTCCATGCGCCCGGCCTCGATCGGGCCGGTGAAAAGCCTGATCAGGCGGGTGAACCTGCAGGAGCTTCGTG
>SKWP01000397.1 GCA_007128865.1 Paracoccaceae bacterium | reverse complement strand
GTCATCAGCGCCGCCAATGCCGAAGCCAGTTCGGCCAGAGGCAGCAGCACCAGCATCCGAGCCGCGGAAAGACTGATCCGCACCTGCCCGCCCACCGCAGCGTTCGAGGTGCCGATGATGTCGTTGGGCGCAAATCGGCGCCCGTCGATGGGCCATCGAAGCCCTTCGCTGCGGCCTTCGACCGGCCCCATGGGAAACAGCGACACCCGCGTTCCCGCCGCGAGATCGAGCGACAGTTCCTGCGGCGCCAGAAAGCACAGATCCTCGTCATCCAGGATCAGGCAGCGCTGTGCCGGATGGCGCGCAAGCACGTTGAATGCCGCCAGCGTATGGTCGAGCCGGCCCCCGGTGAACCCCAGCGCCAGCACAAAGGGCGCCGCGACGGATCGGAGCGCCTTGTCGAAATCGGTGCTGTCCTGTTCGGCAATCCGGTGCAGGGGCACGCCCGTCAGCCGTTTACGCATCGGGGCGGTCAGCGAATCCATGTCGCCGATCACGGCCTCGGGGCGCAGCCCGGCCGCCAGCGCATGCGCAGCCCCGCCATCTGCGGCGATCAGGCAGGGCGCAAGTTGCAGGGCGCGATGCAGCATTGCCGGCGCAAGCGAGCCGCCGCCCAGCAGCGTTACACCCCGGTTTGATTCGACAAGCCTGCCCGGCTTCATGCTATCCTCCGTCTGTCGCTTGCCGCCCGATTAAGGCTTCGGTCCGGTTCCGTGCCATAATCCGTCCATCAAATGACCCCGATCTGATCATTGAAAGGCACGGCTGGCGCTTGATGGTGGGGCGCACGGCAGATTGAGGAAGGCGAACGCCCGATGGTCGCTTCGAACAAGATACTCACCGTTTCCTACGGCACCTTCTCGTGCACGCTGGAGGGATTCGACAACCCCTTCTCGACGATGAAGGCGATCGCAGAGTATTTCCGCGATCTTGCTGCCGATGATCGATACTTCGGCGCCGAACCGCCGACCCCGGATGCCGAAATGCTGCACCGGATTGCCGAGCGGGAAATCAGCCGCCGGGTCGAGGCACGGCTCGAAGGCAACGGCGTGGTGTTGCGCCAGACCCGCGAAGACACGGCCGCTGCCGCCCTGACCGCCGCCGTACCGGCGGCTGCCGGCGCTGCCCAGCCACCTGCCGCGGCACCGGCTGACACCGCTGTTGCCGAAGCCGCACGACCCGAACCGGCGCCCGCACCGGCCGTTCCCGAAGCCGACACTGACAGCGCACCCGTTCCCGAAGCCACGGTTTCCGAAGCCCCCGTTGTCGAAGAACACGTCGACGAAGCCGCGCGCGCGGAAGAACCCGCCGCCGAAGTACCGGCCGCCGAAGAACTGGCCGCCGAAGAACCCGTCGCCGAAACCCCCGTCGCCGAGGCCCTCGTTTTCGACGCAGCGGCGCCCGAAGAAGCCGGCGACCTGGACGCATTTGCACCTTCGGTCGATGCCGAACCGGCCGGTTCGGCAGACTTCGACGCGGAAGAGGATGCCTTTGAACCGGTCACGCCCGCAGACAGCCTCGCGCCCGACCGGATCGCCCCCGACGCCCCGTCGGTCATGGCGGCGGCATCGGCATTTCCCGCCGCGCCCGATTCGGTGGCTGCCAAGCTCGCCCGTATCCGCGCCGCCGTCGCGGCCGCCGGCCAGCAGCCCGTTGCCGATACTGACGAGCCGGACTGGTTCGGCGGCGCCCCCGCCGCGGCCGGTGAGCCCGACCTGGCAGATGCCTTTGCCGCCGGACCGGACGTGTCGGCAGACCAACAGGCCGAAGCCGCCGCCCGGCCCGATGAAGACGGGCAGGACAAGGCACCCGATGCTGTTGCCGAAGGCATAACCGGGACCGACCCGGATCTGGTGGCACCCCAAGAGCCCGCGCCGCACGACGCAGCCGAAGCCGGGCGATCCTCCGAGGCTGAAGCAGAGCTGTCCGATGCTGTCGAAGCCGGAATTGCCGTGCCGCAGGATGTGCCGGCGCCGGACGAAACCGGCGCCGAAGCCCCGGAATACCTGCCCGAAGCCGCACATGATGCAGCGGCTGACGAGACCATGGAGGAAGACGAGCCTCTCGCACCCGAATCAGCCTTCGGGTTCGAGCCCGAGGCACCGCAAGCCGACGAATTCGAACCCGCCGCGCCAGAGGACGAAACCGGCCCGGAAACCGCCGCCCCGGCCGAGGCCGCAGCCGCGCCGGTGCCGCCCTGGTCCGCCACGGATTGGGAAGAGGACGACGAAGCCTTCGCACGCGCCTTGCATGACGAGGATATCGAGGACACCGCAGCCGCCGCCATGCCCGCGCCGGAAGACGATGCCGCCATCGAGCCGCAGGCCGAAGCGGCCGACGAAGCCGGCTTCCCCGATGAGGAACCCGCAGACACGGCAACGCCCCCTGTCGATCAGGCCCCCGAACCGGCTGAAGACACCGGGAAGGACGAGACCGCGCTTTCGCAGCTCGAGGTGTTCCTCGTTTCCGAAATGCCCGCCCCGACCGAAGAGCAGACCGCGCCGGTTCCCGAAACCGCGGCCACCCGGAAGGGCGACACAGCCGATGAGGGGCCCGAAGCCATCACCGCGTCCGCGCCGATGCCGGAACTCGCACAGCAAGGCGAAACACCGGCAGACCTGCCGGCACCGGATGGTGAGGCCGTTGCCGAACAAGCTGCTGATGCACCGGCCGACAGCGAAAAACCGGATGCCGAAGGCGCAGCCGCAGTAACGGCACCGGCACCGCGGCCGCTGGGCCAGTCACCCGCAGTGCTGGCGGCACGCCTTGCCGCGCGCGATGCCGAAGCCGAGGCGGCGCAAGACGATGACGCAGCCCGGCCGGGCGAACCGGAGGCGGCAGATGCGCCACCGGAAGCGGCCGCGCATGTGGCCGGGGCCGATGAACAGGCCGCCCCGCCCGCCACGGCAGAAGACGAACAGGATATTCTGGCGCGCGTGACAGCGGCTCTGGGCGACAGCGGATTGCCGAAAGACGAGGAAGCCGCGCTGGTTTCCGAACTTGTGGAGGTGGAACGGGCCGCCGCGGCAGAACGTCAGGAAAACGCCGGGCGCAGGATCCTGGAATCGGCGACCGAGGAGTCCGAAGAAGCGGTCTCGCGCCTGTTGCGACGCACCGATGAAGCCTTCGAGGGGCCGGAAACCCGCCAGCGTCATGCCACGGTGTCGCATCTGCGCGCCGCGGTTGCGGTCACCCGCGCCAAGGGCCCGGAATCCGCTGACGGCAGCGACAGGCCCGCCATCGACAAGTTTCGCGACGATCTTGCCCATGCCGTACGAAAGCCGGCGTCGGGCGACGAAACCGAAGCAGCCGATGACGACAGCGACGCAGCCGTAACCCCCACGCGGCCGGTGCCGGCCTCTGCCGGGCAGACAATGCGGCCGCGCCGCCCCGAATCCGGCCCGGATTCCACGCCGCGGCCCCGAATGCCGGGCAGCCGCAGCGCCGAGGAACCGGGCATTCCGCTTGTGCTGGTGTCTTCGCAGCGCATTGATCGGGTGGTTACCACCGTCCGGCCGCGCAGGATCAGCACCGATGCCGAACAGACCCGCGCGACCCCCGGCGACGACCCTGTGCAGGATGCCGCGCCGGTGACCGCCACCGATCCCGCAGCCGAGGGTTTTGCAGCCTATATCGAAAAACTCGGCGTTACCGAAATGGCCGAGATCATGGAGGCCGCCGCTGCCTATGCCACCCATGTCGAAGGCGTTGCGCAATTCTCGCGTCCGCAGGTGATGCGGCGCGTTGCCGATGTTCTGGAAAACGATCGCGCCAGCCGCGAGGCGGGGCTGCGGGCCTTTGGCAGGCTGCTGCGTGAAGGCCGGATCGTGAAGGTCAAGCGCGGCCTGTTCCAGTTGTCGGCCGGCTCGCGTTTCCAGGCCCAGCCACAACGCATCGCGCAATAGCACCCCGGCATGCGCCCTTGTCGGGCGCATCCGCGGCGGGTGCAGACGGCGCGACCGGCATTGCCGCCTCAATCGGCCGTGCCCGGTGCCTCGAAGCGATAGCCGAACCGCGCGATATCCTCGGCGCAATAGTCGGCGATGCGCGCGGCGGTGGCATCGTCATAAAGGCTGCGCCAGTCGGCCGGCCTTGGGGAGGCATTCACCCGCGATAGCGCCGGCAGCCGCAGGC
>SKWP01000261.1 GCA_007128865.1 Paracoccaceae bacterium | reverse complement strand
GGCGGTCTCGCCCGGCTGGCGCTGGCCGGAGACGTGCCCCCGCCCGAACAGCGCATCACCGGCTTCGGCGGCGACTTGGCCGAGGTCACCGTCACCACCGGCGGTGGCGACGACGCGCTGACGCTGCTGCGCGCGCCGGGCCCTGCGGTCACCCAGCTGACGCTGGAGAGCGGTGGCGGCGCCAACATCGTCTCGCTGCTCGACATGCTGGCCGGTGACCCCGACGCCGGCATCCTGCGCGAGACCGTGGTGAAGACCGGTGACGGGCCGGATACGCTGCTGCTGCGCGGCGCCGTGCCGGACGGTGTGCTGCGCGCCGATCTGGGCGGCGGCGACGACATCGCCGATATTGTCAGGACCGGCCCGGGCTCCAGCATCTCGGTTCGCGGCGGCGATGGCGCTGACACGATCACGGTGCGCCTCGCGGAGATCAGCACCACGAGCACCCTCGAGGTGTTCGGCGGCGCCCCGGACTCCGGTCCCGGCGGCGACCTGCTGGTGATCGACCCGTATTCGGGCGTGACCCAGTTGCCGTTCTTGCCCAGCTCGCCCAGCGCGGACGAGCTGCAGTTCGGCGGCACACTCACCGATCCCGACCCCTCCGACCCGCGCTTCGGCACGGTGTCCTACGCCGGGTTCGAGGGGCTGTCCGTCCTCGCGCCCCCGCTGATCTCGGTGACGTCACTCCCCCGGATCGACGAGGGCGACGACATGAGCCTGACTCTGGTGGTGGTTCCCCGCGGCAGCGGGCTGGTCGGCCCGATCGGCCTCGACCTGACCGGAGACGGCCGGTTCGAGGATGTCCTCATCGACGTTCCCCTCGGCAGCACCGACGCCTTCGAGACAACGCTGACGCTGCCCTGGGAGGAGTTGCGCGGCTTCGGCATTGACGACGACGGGGTCTGGCCAATCGGCCTGCGCGCCGAAAACGACCTCGGCGCCAGGGTCTTCGACGCCACCCTGCAGATCGACAACACGCCCCCCGCGCTGGAGCTGCGCAGCCTGACGCCAGAGGCGAGGGTGGGCGAACCCTTCGCCGTCACCTTCTCGGCCGAGGATCCGGGCAACGACACCATCACCGAATGGCGGGTGGACTGGGGCGACGGCACCGTCAGCACGCTGGGCACTGGCGCCTCCGCCGCCAGCCATGTCTACACCAGCTCCACCCGCGGGGTTGCCGACGGCAGCATCCGCATCACCCTGTCCGCGGTGGACGAGGACACCACGCCCGACGCCCCCTACCAGACCACGCTGGACATCCCGCTGCGGGCCCCGACCGACAGCGGTCAGATCAGCCTGCCCGCCGGCCCCCCGCGCATTGCCGAGGGCGAGACGCTGGAGTTGGTCTTCGACCTCGACCCGGGGCTGTCGCCCGAGATCACCCTGACCTTCGACGTCACCGGCGACGGGGAGCCCGACCCGCAGACAGCGCTTGTCGTCGGCGCGCGGGCCAGCCTGACATGGGACATGCTGCAGGGCCTCGGCATCATCGACGACGGGGTCTACGCCATGCGCGCCACCGCCCCCTTCGCCGGCGGCGACGATGTGGCCAGGCTGGACGTGACGCTGACGGTCGACAACACCCCGCCGCAGGCCCGTGCCTCGGTGTTGCCCGAAAGCGGCCCGGCCGACGGCCCGATCACCCAGGGCATGGCCGCGATCCTGCGCGTGAGCGACCTGTTCGACCCGGCGCTGGCCGATTACGACCCCGACGGCGACTCGCGGCTGCGCTTCTCCTACGACCTGACCGGCGACGGCGTGTTCGACGGGCCGGTCGACAGCCCCCTGACCGAGGTGCTGATCGGTGCCGAGCTTCACGACAGCGCAGGCGCCCGCACCGCCCGCGTGGTGGTCAGCGACGGCACCGACAGCACCGAGATCTTCGTCGACTATCTCGTCGTCCCGGTGGCGCCGGCCATATCCGTCTCGGTCCTCGAAGGCCCGAGCATCGACCAGGGTGATCCCGTGGTTCTGCGGCTGCAGGCCTTCGGCCCCGGCACCGCCGGCTTCGAGCGCTGGGAGATCGACTGGGGCGACGGCAGCCCCGTCGCCGTCGTCCTCGGCACCGACACCGCTGCCGGCCATGTGCCACGCGCTGCCGGCGACTTCGACATCACCGTCAGCGCCGTCGACGTGACGGGTGTGCAGACCGTGGCGCTGGAGGCGCAGGTGGCCAACCTGCCGCCCGAGGTCGTGTCGGCGAGCATCGCCCCGGCCCTGGAGGGCGCTCCGGCGCTGCTGACCGCCGCCCTGGCCGATCCCGGCGGCACCGAGGGGCTGATGCTGCGGATCGACTGGGGCGACGGCAGCGCGGTCGAGGAGCGCCCCGCCGCCGCCGACGGCAACCTGAGCGTGACGCATGTCTATGCGCAGGATGGCAGCTATGCGGTCACGCTGACGCCGCTGGATGCCGAGGGCGCCGCCGGTGTGCCGCAGGTCCTGACCGCCGAGATCGCCAACGCCCCGCCGCATGTGGTGGCGGTGCAGCTTTCCGCAGCCGAACTGCCCGAAGGCGGCACACTCGACCTTGCCGGCATCATCGCCGATCCCGGGCGCGAGGATTCCCATGTCCTGCGGATCGACTGGGGCGACGGCAACACCGCCGAGATCGCCGTCGATCCCGCCACCCGAGGCTTCGCCGCCTCCCATGTCTATGCACAGGACGGCGCCTACACCCTGCGCCTGACCCCGGTGGATGACGGCGGTGCCGAGGGCCCGACGGCCACCCGGATGCTGGTGGTGCAGAACCTCGCCCCCGCCTTCCTGCCGCAACCGCAGGACGGGGTGGACGTGCCTTTCACCCTCACCCCGGCCGACCCCGGTCCCGGCGATACGTCGCCGCAGCTGACCGTGGCGGGGCGCTTCTTCGACCCCGGCGTGCTGGACCGTCACAGCGTCACCGTCGACTGGGGCGACGGCACGGTCACCGAAACCGACCTCGCCGCCGGTGCCGACAGCTTTTCGCTGTCGCACCGCTATGCCGGGCCGGTCTCCTCACCGGTCCCGGTCACCGTGACGCTGACCGACGACGCCGGCGGCAGCAGCAGCGAAACCCGCACCTTCGGCGCCGCGCTGCGCCCTGCCGTCCTGACCGCCGAGCTTTCCGAAGCCGAGGAGGGAGGGCCCGCCCTCCTCTCCGGTACCCTCGCTCCCTTCGACGCCCCGGTCACACTGCGCATAGACTGGGGCGACGGCACCACCGCGGAGGTCACGGTGGACCCCGCCACGCGGAGCTTCGAAGCCAGCCACATCTATCTGCAGGACGGCGCCTACACCGTCACCCTGACCCCCGCGGACGACGCCGGCGACGAAGGCCCCTCCGTCACTCTGGCCGCTACGGTGCGGAACGTCGCGCCCACCCTGAGCGCCAGCCTGACCGCGCCCACGGTGGACGAGGGCAGCCCCGCCACCGTCACCGGCAGCATCACCGACCCCGGCGTGCTCGATACCCACACGGTGCGCATCGACTGGGGCGACGGCACCACCGCCGACGTCACGGTGGACCCCGCCACGCGGAGCTTCGAGGCCAGCCAAATCTACCTGCAGGACGGAGCCTACACCGTCACCCTGACCCCCACGGACGATGCCGGCGACGAGGGCCCCGCCGTCACCCTGGCCGCGACGGTGCGGAACGTCGCGCCGGCCATCAAGGCGCTGGCGGTCACCCCGCCTGCCGCGGGGGCCCTGTTCGACGGGCAGGTCATCGTCACCGGCAGCTTTGCCGACCCCGGCACAGGCGACAGGCATGTCGTCGTCATCGACTGGGGCGACGGCACGTCAAGCGAAGCCGAACTGCCCGCCGGGGCACGCGATTTCGCGCTGACGCATGTCTATGCCGGGCGCGGCGCCTTCGCCCTGAGCGTCACGCTGCGCGATGATGCCGGCGCCAGCGACAGCCGCAGCGCGGCGGTGGTGCTGGGCCATCTCTACCTGACCGAGGCGGGCGAGTTGGGCCTCGCGGCCCCCGACACGCCCACCGAGGCGCTGCTGCGCATGGCCACGCCCGGAGAGCATGCCGCCCACGGCCTGCCCGACGCTGCCGTGCTGGCGCTGGAGACCTCGCCGGGGCTCAGCGTCGACCCGGCCCTCGCCGCCCGGTTGCTGCCCGGCAGCGACGACACGCTGCGCTTTTTCGCCGC
>SKWP01000439.1 GCA_007128865.1 Paracoccaceae bacterium | reverse complement strand
TCGGCGGCATCGGTCCTCAACCCCGCGAATTATGCGGTTGTCGGGCAGGCGGTGGGTGCGGTGACGCCGACCGCGGTGCTGTACGACGCGGCGCGGCGCACCGTCCTGCTGAAGTTTTCCAACCTGCTGCCCGACGACTATTCAGTGTCGGTCAGGCAGTCCGTGACATCGATCTACGGCCTGCGCATGGTCGGGGATCATGTGACCGAATTCGGGGCCATCGCCGATCTGTCCACGGTGCTGGACATCCGTTTCTTTGCCACGCGTTATGACCGGGCGACCGGGACGGTCAGCTATGACGTGTCGGTCACCAACAACGGTATCGGCGACATCATCCTGCCCGCGCTGCTGACGCTCGACCCCGGCCGCGGATACCAGGGCCTGCCGGCCGACACCCTGGGCCGCACGGAAGAGGGCCTGTGGCTGATCGACCTGTCCGCGTCCCTGCCTGCGGATGGCCGGCTCGGGCCCGGGCAGTCATCGACCGGGCAGACCATCGCCATCGCCACCCCCGACCGCCAGCGGGTGATCTTCGGGACCGGGGTCGTCGCCGCGCAGGCGCCGAACCGGGCGCCGGTGTTCCTGAGCGAACCGCCGCTGTTTGCCGAAATCGACGAGCAACTGGCCTTTACCATCGAGGCCGAGGATCCCGACGGTGACGCGCTGTTCTACCACCTGCTTTCCGGCCCCGCGGGAATGAGCATCGACGCGGTCACCGGCGCGGCCGTCTGGACCCCGCCCGCGGGAACGCAATCGGATGTGCGCGTGGCCGTTCAGGTCTTTGACAGCCGCGGCGCGGTGGCGGTGCAGAGCTTTGTGATCGCGGTCGAGGGCGGCAACCGGGCGCCGGTCTTTTCGGGGCTGCCATTCGAGGTCTTTGCGCGCGAGGGTGAACTGGTCGAGTTCCAGGTCACGGCCTCCGATCCCGATCTCGATCCGGTCGCGGTCTGGATCGACAACATGCCGGGCGGCGCCAATTTCGACGCCCAGACCCGGGTGTTCACATGGCGGCCGGGATACGATCAGGCCGGCAGCTATGCGCTTGTGCTGCGCGCCAGCGACGGGCAACGCACCACCACCGCGGTGGTAGACCTGCGCATCGCCGACCGTCCGCGGCCGGTCACGCTGACCGCGCCGGCCAGGGTGACCGTGGCCGAGGGCGACCGGATCCGGCTTTCGTTGCAGGCCGAGGGCGAACCGGGCGTGCCGCTGACCTTTGGCGTGTTCAACGACACGCTGCCGTTCGGGTCCACGCTCAACGTTCTGACCGGCGAATTCAACTGGACGCCGGGATACACCCAGGCCGGCACCTACGAGGTGCTGTTTGCGGTCTCCGACCCGGCCGGCGTTGCCATGCAGCGCACGGTGATCGAGGTTCTGCCGGCCAATGGTGCGCCGGTGTTCGACGATTTCTCGGGCCTGCGCGTCTATGAGGGGCAGATCTTCCAGCTTCGGGTCTTTGCCTTCGATCCCGACAATCCGTTCTACGAACCCGGCTACCGCGACATGGACGGGGCGTTCAACGAGCTTGGCAACCGGCCGAAATCGGTCGAGGTCGCGGTTGTGGACGGGCTCCCCGAGGGTGCGCATTTCGACACCGAGACATGGGAACTCGTCTGGCGCCCTGCGGCACGTCAGGCCGGGGTCCATGACATCACCTTCCGCGCCACCGACGACGGCGCCGGGCTCGGCTCGCCGCTGAGTGCCGAGGAAACGGTGCGCATCGAGGTGCTGCCGTTCAACACCGCGCCGGTGCTTCAGCCGGTCGATCCGATCATCATGGCGCGGGGCGATACGCGCGAGGTCACCGTTTCGGCCTTCGACCCCGACGGCGATCCGGTCACGCTGAAACTGGTCAACGAAAGCCCCGGCATGCCGGTGCCGGGCTTCATTGCCTTCACCGACAACAAGGACGGCACCGGAACCATCCGGCTGACGCCGGGTGTCGGCGACCGCGGCGAACATGTGCTGGTGCTGGTGGCCCATGACGACGGCGGCGCGCAGGGGGTGATGCGCGGGGCCGCCCATACCTTCGTGGTGCAGGTGGAGGCCGACAACGAACCGCCGCAGTTCGCCTATCAGGGCGATGTGGTGGCCATCGTCGGCCGGCCGCTGGTGCTGACGCTGCAGGCGACCGATCTGGACGGCGACCAGCTGACCAAGGCGCTTGCCGGCCTGCCGCCGGGCGCGGTGCTGACGGCCGATCCGCTGGTCTATGGCCGCTCGCAGCTGGTCTGGACACCGGAATCCGCCGACATCGGCACCTATACCGCCATCGTCAGCGCCACCGACACCGGCAACGACGGGTTGACCGATCCCGAAACGGTGGACATCAGCTTCGCGGTCACGGTGCGGCACGCAAACACCGCGCCGGTGCTCGACCCGGTCGGGCTGTTGACCGGGCTGGCCGGGCAGCCCTTCCAGCACCAGTTCCGCGGCACCGATTTCGACGGCGACGCGCTGACCTTCAGCGCCACCGGCCTGCCGCAGGGCGCAACCCTGGACCGTGCCACCGGGCTGCTGACCTGGGCACCGACGCCGGTGCAGACCGGAACCTATGCCATCAACATCCGCGTCAGCGACGGTGCCGACAGCAGCGTCGAGACGGTGGCCATCCGCATCGACGGCGTGAACCGCCCGCCGGTCTTTGCACCGATGTTCCCGCAGCTTGGCCGCGAACGTGCCGAGATCGCCTTTGCCCTCGCGGTGGACGACCCCGACGGCGATCCGGTGCTGCTGTCGGTTGTCTCGGGCATGCCCGAGGGTGCCGGATTCTCGCCCGAGCGCGGCGAATTCCTGTGGAACCCCAGGCATGGCCAGCACGGCGATTACCTGATCCGCTTTGCCGCGCAGGATCCCTCGGGCGCCACCGCCTTTCTCGATGTCGAGGTGCGGATCGCCAAGGTCAACCGCGCGCCGGTGCTGCAGGCTTCCGACCGTGCCTTCCTGATCGGCCAGGAAGGGCGCTTCACCCTCGAGGCGCAGGATCCCGACGGTGACACGATCACCTTCTCGGCCATCGACCTGCCGCAAGGCGCGGTGATCGACCCGACCACGGGCGAAGTGGTGTGGACACCGGGGCCGGGGCAGGCGGGCGATCATTACGTCACCTTCCTTGCGTCCGACGGCGACCGCACCGGCAGGCAGATCATCCTCATGCGCGCCACGCTCGAGCCGGTGCTGCCGACCGTCAGGCTGGAACTGACGCCCAGCTTCCCGGCAGTGCCCGGTCAGCAGGTCATCGTGCAGGTGGTGGCCGACAGTCTGGCCGATATCGCCTCGGTCAGGCTCTATGCCGATGGCGCCGAGGTCGCGCTCGACCAGTTCGGCCGCGGCCGCATCACGCCCGATGCGCCGGGCAGGATCGGCCTGCGGGCGGTGGCCACCGATGCCGACGGGCTGGTGGGCGAAACCACGCTGCCGCTGAAGGTTCGCGATCCGGCAGACCGCAGCGCGCCGGTGGTGGGTTTCGATGCTTCCACGATCGCTGGCCAGCTTTCGGGGCTCGCCGCGATCGGCGGTTTTGTTCAGGATGCCAATCTCGATTTCTGGCGGCTGGAACTGCGCGACGGTGGCGGCACAACGGTGCTGGCGGTGCTTGCCGAGGGCAGCGGGCCGCACAGCGGGGCGCTGACCCAGCTCGACACGCGTCAACTGATGAACGGCTTTTACCAGTTGCGGCTGGTGGCGCGGGACATCGGCGGCCGAGAAAGCCGGGTCCAGACCCGCATCGAGGTCAACGGCGCCGACAAGGCGCTGTCCTACACCGAAACCCGCACCGACCTGTCGGTGACGCTGGGCGGGATCGAATTCGACCTGGTGCGACGCTACGACAGCCTTGCGCCCAAGGATCGCGATTTCGGCAGCTGGGCTTCGGGCTTCGATGCCCGGATCGCGCTGGGTGCGGGCGACTACGACCCGCTGCGCACCGTCTATCCCGCGCTGGCCGAGGGCGACCGGGCCTATGTCACTGCCCCAGATGGCACCCGGCTGGGCTTCGGCTTTGCCCCGGTGGCCGAGCAGATCGGCGGTCTGACGCTCTATCGTCCGGCCTGGGTGGCCGACAGCGGCGACTGGCAGCTTGCCTCCAGCGACGCGCTGCTGCGCAAGGCCGGCGGCCGGTTCTACCTGGTCGCGGACGGAACCGCCTATAACAT
>SKWP01000222.1 GCA_007128865.1 Paracoccaceae bacterium | reverse complement strand
TCGACTTTGCCGACAATGGCTCGGGCATTCCCAAGAAGAGCCAGGCGCTGATCTTCGAGAAATTCGCCCGGCTGACCGATCAGGCCCAGGCCGGCGGGGCGGGGCTGGGCCTGGCGATCTGTCGCGAGATCATGGTCAACCTGGGCGGCAGCATCGCCTATGTGCCCGGACAGGGCGGCGCGGTGTTCCGCATCCGCTTTCCGCGCCGGTTCCGGCCGCGCAGCGGCCATGGCGGGCAACCGCTTGTCCCGGCCGATGCCGGGACCTGATGCAGCATCCGCCTGAACGCTCCGGCATGCGCGGGCGGCCCGGCGACGGGAAGTGCGGATGGGTTTGCCCATGTCCCGCGCCGGTGGGATTCTTCAGAGCCGGTGTTCGAACAGCCGCGCCAGGCGCCTTGCCTCTTCGTCGGTTGTGTGGGGCGTGTTGATCACGAACAGCCCGCTGCCGGTCATGCGGTGGCCGGGGCGGGCCGGGGCAAAGCGCACCTCGCTGCGCAGGGTTCCGGGGTAGCCTGCGGCTTCCAGCGCCGCCAGCATCGCGGCATGCGGCGCTGCGCTGTCCGAAAGAACCGGGTACCATAACGCGATCACCCCGACATTCCACTTGCGGTGCAGCCGGGCCAGCAGCGTCGGCATCAGCGCATAGTCCTGCCTGATCTCGTAGCTGGGATCGATCAGCAGCAGGCCGCGCCGCGGATCGGGCGGGCAACGGGACAGGGCAAAGCCGGGGCCGTCCTGACGATGGCAACGGGCGCCGTGCGGGCGCATCAGGCTTTCCAGCGCGGCGAATTCCTGCGGGTGCAATTCGGCCAGTTCGATGCGGTCGGCGGGGCGCAGCAGGCTTGCCGCGATCAGCGGCGAACCGGGGTAGGCCGCCGCACCGTGGCCGGCGCGCACCGCCGCAAGTGCCCGCGCATAGGGGTGATCGGCGGCAAACCAGCCTTCGGCCTCGGCGCGCAGGATGCCGCCTGCGGCTTCGCCGGTCTTGCGCGCCTCGGCACTGTCGAGCGCATAAAGCCCGCGCCCGGCATGGGTTTCGGCGTACCACAGCGGCTTGGGCTTGGCCGCCATCCGGTCCAGCATCACCGCAAGCAGGGCATGCTTGTGCACATCGGCCGCGTTGCCGGCGTGGTAGCCATGCTGGTAGGACAGCACGCCCTCAGCCGAATTTTTCCAGAAGCGCGGCGCGCACGCCTGCCGGCACGAATTTCGTGACATCGCCGCCCAGACGGGCGATTTCCTTGACCAGCTTTGAGGCGATGGCCTGGTGGCGCGCCTCGGCCATCAGGAAAACGGTCTCGATCCGGTCATTCAGTGCCCGGTTCATGCCGACCATCTGGAATTCATACTCGAAATCGGCCACGGCGCGCAGGCCGCGGATGATGACCTGCGCGCCGACATCGCTGGCACAGTCGATCAGCAGGTTCTCGAACGGGTGGGCGACGATCTCGACGCCGGTATGTGCAGTCAGCTTGGCGGTTTCGGCCTCGATCATCGCCACCCGCTCTTCCAGGGTGAACAGCGGCCCCTTGTCGCGGTTGATCGCAACCCCGATGACCAGCCGGTCGACCAGCGCCGCGGCGCGGGTGATGATGTCCATATGTCCCAGCGTCAGCGGGTCGAAGGTGCCGGGATACAGGCCGATGCGCATGGGTGCCCCCCTGAATTTTCCGGGCATACGCAACGATATTGCGCCGGAAGATGCAAGGGGCCTGGCGTCAGTACCCCATGATCATGCCTTCAAGGGCTTCCTTTTCCATGGAAAGCTCATCCAGCCGCGCCTTGACCACATCGCCGATCGAGATCACGCCGATCATCGCACCGTCTTCCAGCACCGGCATGTGGCGAAAGCGGCCGTCGGTCATATGGGCAAGGATCTGGTCGGCCTTGTCCTCGGGTCCGCAGGTGATGACCGAACGTGTCATCACGTCGCGCACCGCATCACGCATGCAGTCCGGCCCGCGGCGGCCGAGTTCGCGCACGATGTCGCGCTCGGAAATGATGCCCTCGGGGCGGTTGCCGTTTGACGATACCACCACGGCGCCGATGCGCTTTTCCGAAAGGACCGCAGCGGCCTCGGCAAGCGTGCGGTCGGGGCTTATGGTGACGATTGCTTCGCGGGCCGTCCCGGCCTGCTTGGCGCGCAGGATCTGGTGAACCATCATGGCGCTGTTCCTCCCTCAGGGGCCAAGCGTCCGCCGGATCGGGGATTCTGTCAAGTCAGCGATTCGAGCCGGGCAACTTCGCGCCGGATACCGCCGGTCAGCGCCTCGGCAAAGCGGTTCAGGCGTTCGAGCCTGCGGTCGGCGGCGTGGCGGATCAGCCAGAAGCTGCGCCGCAGGCTGATCTCGCCGGGCAGCACCCGCACCAGTTCGGGCGCCGACGGCAGGGCGAAATCATGCACGATGGCAATGCCCGCGCCCTGCCGCACCCAGTTGAGCTGGACCGAGACGGAGTTCGAGGCAAGCGGCACCGCCTCGGCGCCGATCTCGCCCAGATAGTCGAGCTCGCGGTCAAAGATCATGTCGGGGATGTAGCCCACCACCCGGTGACCGCGCAGATCCTCCCGGCTGGCGATGGGGTCATGGCGGGCAAGATAGGCGCGCGCCGCGGCAAGGTGCAGGCGATAGTCGGTGATCTTCTGCACGGTCAGCCGGCCGGTCTCGGGGCGGCTGACGGCGATGGCCATGTCGGCCTCGCGCCTGGACAGGTTGAAGACCCTGGGCAAGGCCACGATCTGTACTTCCAGCCCCGGGTTTTCGTCGCAGATCGCAGCCACCACCTGCGGCAGCAGGTAGTTGGCGCAGCCATCCGGCGCCCCGATCCGGACCGATCCGGTAATCCGGCCTTCCGCGCCGCGGATATCCTCGATGCCCGCGGTTACCGCCTCTTCGACCGCGCCGGCGTGGGGCAGCAGCCGCTGGCCGGCGTCGGTCAGCGCATAGCCCTGCGGGGTGCGGGCAAACAGCCGCTGGGCCAGCGCCTCTTCCAGCCGGGTCACGCGGCGGCTTACTGTGGCCGGATCGAGCCGCAGCGCGCGGCCGGCGCGGCCAAGGCTTTCGCCGCGGGCAAGCGCCAGAAACACGCGGATGTCATCCCAGTCCGGCCGCATCGCCACCCCTTGCGAAATTGCAAGACCTCTTTGATGACTTGCCACTTCTTTCCGCAGAATTGCAAGGCTATCCTGCCGTCAGATCATTCCGGAGGAACGAACATGCAGGAACTTGGCCACTGGATCGACGGACGCCGTGTCGCGGGCACATCGGGCCGCCTTGCCGATGTCTTCAACCCCGCCACGGGAGAGGTTCAGGCCCGCGTGGCGCTGGCCTCGAAGGCCGAGCTTGACGCCGCGGTTGCCGCCGCTGCCGCAGCCCAGCCCGGCTGGGGCGCCACCAACCCGCAGCGCCGCGCGCGCGTGCTGATGGAGTTCGTGCGCCTGCTGAACCGCGACATGGACAAGCTGGCCGAGGCGCTGTCGCGCGAGCATGGCAAGACCCTGCCCGACGCCAAGGGCGACGTTCAGCGCGGCCTTGAGGTGATCGAATTCTGCATCGGCGCGCCGCATCTGCTGAAGGGCGAATTCACCGACAGCGCCGGCCCCGGCATCGACATGTATTCGATGCGCCAGCCGCTGGGCGTGGTGGCGGGCATCACGCCCTTCAACTTCCCCGCCATGATCCCGATGTGGAAGATGGGCCCGGCGCTGGCCTGTGGCAACGCCTTCATCCTCAAGCCGTCCGAACGCGACCCCAGCGTGCCCCTGATGCTGGCCGAACTGCTGAAGGAAGCGGGTCTGCCCGATGGGGTGCTGCAGGTGATCAATGGCGACAAGGAGGCGGTGGACGCCATCCTAGACAACGAAACCGTGCAGGCGGTGGGCTTTGTCGGCTCCACCCCCATCGCGCAGTACATCTATGCCCGCGGCTGTGCGGCCGGCAAGCGCGTGCAGTGCTTCGGCGGCGCCAAGAACCACATGATCATCATGCCCGATGCCGACATGGATCAGGCGGCGGATGCGCTGGTCGGTGCCGGCTATGGCGCGGCGGGCGAACGCTGCATGGCGATCTCGGTTGCGGTGCCGGTGGGCGATGCCACCGCCGATGCGCTGATCGAAAAGCTGATCCCCCGCATCGAAAAGCTGAAGGTCGGCCCCTA
>SKWP01000173.1 GCA_007128865.1 Paracoccaceae bacterium | reverse complement strand
TCGCCGCCGGGAGGGGCAAACAGGCGCAGGGCGCCAAGCATCAGCCCCATCCAGGCCAGATGACACAGGATGACGATGCAAAGCCCCAGCCCCAGCAGCCAGAGCTGCGGCCGTGCGCGCGCCGGCGCCACATAGACTTCGAAAGCCGGGGGCCTGCGGGCGGGCATCATGGCCGGCAGCCTGGTGTTCCTAACCTGACACCAGGTTCCGCCATGCGAGGTGAGGGGCAGCTATGCCAGACGAAGCGGTCCTTGACCGAACGAGCGCAACACAGGGCGGTGCCCCACCGCCGGGTGGGCGCTTCAAGGTGGATAGCCTGGCGGTTTATGGTGCAAGAACATCGGACCGAACAACAGCTTGAACCGTTGCAGGGCGCCCGCCCGTCGTGCCGGAGGCACCCCTCTGGCGTGACTGGGGCGGTCGGGCGCGGCCCGGCGGCACTGCGCGCCTTGATTCCGGGCCAGGAGTGCCAATAGCCAACCATCCGCCATGGGGCTCCGCGCGCTCAGGGGGTGTCTTTCGTCAGGTGGTGAACACTAGCGCGCCCATCAACACGCGCAAGGCCGGCCTTGTATCCGTTCCCGGACAAGGGCAAGAAGCGGTCTACCCTGGAGTCGCCATGACCGCCGGAATCCTGTGCCTTCTGCTCGGCTATGTGCTGAGCCAGTTCTACCGGGCCTTTCTGGCCGTCCTGACGCCTGTGCTGGGCCGCGAGATCGGCGCCGGACCCGACGATCTGGCATTGTCGTCCGGGCTCTGGTTTCTGGCCTTCGCGCTGATGCAGATTCCGGTCGGCGCCGCACTTGATCGCCTGGGACCGCGACGCACCTCCGCCTGGCTGATGGCGATTTCCGGCGGTTGCGGGGCGGCCGTATTCGCCCTGGCTACCGCACCATGGCATCTGCATCTGGCGATGATCCTGATCGGCATCGGGTGTTCGCCGGTGCTCATGGCGGCTTACTACATCTTTGGCCGGGTCTATTCGGCAGCCGCCTTTGCGACGCTTGCCGGCGCGATGATGGGGGTGGGGACACTTGGCAATATCGGTGGCGCCTGGCCGCTGGCCTGGGCCGCCGAAACCTTCGGCTGGCGCATGACGCTGTGGGGCCTGGCCGGGCTGACCGTCGCAACCGGCGCCGCCATGCTGTTGCTGGTGCAGGATCCACCCCAGGCCGAGAACCGGACCGGCGCCGGCAACGGGTCTCTGCTCGATGTGCTCCGGATACCGGCGATCTGGCTGATCCTGCCGCTGATGTTTGTCAACTATGCGCCAGCGGCGGGGCTGCGCGGGCTCTGGGTCGGGCCTTATTTCACCGATGTCTTCGGTGCTGACTCCATCGCCATCGGCAGGGTCACGCTGGTCATGGCCATGGCCATGGCGGTTGGCGCCTTTCTCTATGGCCCGCTCGACCGCATGCTTGGCACACGCAAGGGGGTCATCCTGACCGGCAACCTTGGCGCGGCGGCCTGTCTTCTGGCGCTCTGGGCCTTTCCGGCGGCCAGTCCCTGGGGCGCGACCCTGCTGCTCTCGGCACTGGCGGCGCTGGGCCTTTCCTTTCCGGTGATCATGGCCCACGGGCGCAGCTTCTTCCCCCCGCATCTGCTGGGCCGCGGCGTCACGCTGCTCAACATGTTCTCGATCGGCGGCGTAGGCGTGCTGCAGGTCGTGTCGCGCCGGGTCTATGAGGCCGCGCCTGGCACATCCGCCGAGGCCCCTTATGCGGCGCTGTTTCTCTTCTTCGCGGTGCTGCTGCTGATCGGCTGCGCGATCTACATGTTTGCGCGCGATCGGACCGACTGACCGTCGCGGGTCAGCCCCGCACAGCCGGCCGCCGGCGCAGCAACCCCAGGCCAAGTACCGCCGAAGCCAGCAACGGCAGCGCCGGAGGAACCGGAATTGCCACATAGGCACTGCCGGAAACATCGATCAGGAATTCGGCGGAATAGGACGAACCCGGCTTTATCGTGGCCGTGAAGGTAAAGATGCCCTGCTTGCGTTCCGGTTCGGATTCTCCGTCCTCGGTGGTGCTGTCGTGAAACTCCGGCGGCATCAGCAGATCCTTCCACCATTGCGGCACGGCATCGGGAGCCATCGCAAACACGCCTGCATCCAGCCTGCCTT
Source organism: Paracoccaceae bacterium (assembly GCA_007128865.1). Taxonomy (GTDB): domain Bacteria; phylum Pseudomonadota; class Alphaproteobacteria; order Rhodobacterales; family Rhodobacteraceae; genus Rhodobaculum. Next base: position 2,041 of record SKWP01000173.1, on the reverse strand, counting down.
CGGTCTGCCCCACGTGACCGCCAGAAACATAGGCGCCCGAAAACGCAAACTCGCGCTTCGGGTCGTCCACCCATGCCCGGGCCGACAGGTCGTAGGTCAGAAGCCAGGTCAGCGTCAGGTCGGCCGTCGGCGACAGATTGGTGAAGCTCAGGGTGCTGGCCCAGCGGCCGCTCGACGACACGAAGCTGCCCGGTCGCGTTGCCTCCCCCCAGGTCACCGTCGCGATCGAGACCGAAGGCTTGCCGTCGGCCGAGGTGAACCCGTTGGATGTGGTCAATCCCTCCGCACGGGCGCCGGCCAGATCGGCCTCCCAGTCCACAGACGACAGGTCGACGAAGTCTTCGGCACTGGTAAAGGCGGCGCCGTGAAGGCCACCCGGAGGGTCCGCGAGCGTCGACAGCGGTGCCGGCGGCGACCAGTCCTTTCCGACCCTCTGCCGGTCGGCATAGACGCGCACCCGCTCGACGGGCGGGAAACGGATCTCCTCCCACTGGCCAAGCCATTCGCCCGGTTGCGCGCCGCCTTCAAAGACAACCTCGGACTCTGCCAGCCCCAGATCGGCAAGGCCGTTGCCGCCCGAAACGCTCAGCGAAAGGGTCACAAAGGCATAGGCATCGTAGGCCGCCGCAGCACCTGCGGTTGTCGGGGCCGCCGTGCTGACCATCCCGATTACACAGGCCAGAACGCCCGCACGGCCCAACGCCGGGCTCCGCCCCGAAGGAACCTGCCGAATGCCCATGACCCATACCCCCACCAGATCCGAATTATGATCATATTATCGCGCGACAGTGGCCAGCTGTCAACCGGCCCTGCACCGCCACCCCCCCTTTCGCAGCAACGGGCTTTGCGCTATGCCCCGCGGCAGGACAGTCGGGAGCGCGCCATGGGCTACAGGATCGTCGTCGCGGGTGCCACGGGCAATGTGGGCCGCGAAATGCTGAACATCCTCGACGAACGGGAATTTCCCGTTGACGAGATTGCGGTGCTGGCATCGCGCCGTTCGCTGGGCACCGAGGTCAGCTTCGGCGACCGCACCCTGAAATGTCAGGATATCGAACAGTTCGATTTTGCCGGATGGGACATGGCGCTGTTCGCCATCGGTTCGGAAGCGACAAAGATCTACGCGCCGCGCGCCGCCAGGGCCGGCTGCGTGGTGATCGACAACTCCAGCCTCTACCGCTACGACGCGCAGGTGCCGCTGGTGGTGCCCGAGGTCAACGCCGCCGCCGTGGACGGCTATGCAAGAAAGAACATCATCGCAAATCCCAACTGCTCGACCGCGCAGATGGTGGTGGCGCTGAAACCGCTGCACGACCGGGCGCGCATCCGTCGGGTTGTGGTAAGCACCTACCAGTCGGTCTCGGGCGCCGGCAAGGACGGGATGGACGAACTCTGGGATCAGACCAAGGCCGTCTACAACCCCACCGCCGAGGTGCCGCCCAAGAAATTCAGCAAGCAGATCGCCTTCAACGTCATTCCCCATATCGACGTCTTCATGGAAGACGGCTCGACCAAGGAGGAATGGAAGATGGTGGCCGAGACCAAGAAGATCCTCGATCCCGCCATCAAGGTCACCGCCACCTGCGTGCGGGTGCCGGTGTTTGTCGGCCATTCCGAGGCGATCAACATCGAGTTCGAGGATTTCCTCGACGAGGAAGAGGCCCGCGACATCCTGCGCGAGGCCCCCGGCATCATGGTGATCGACAAGCGCGAGCCGGGCGGCTACGTCACTCCGGTCGAATGCGTGGGCGATTATGCCACCTTCATCAGCCGCATCCGCCAGGACAGCACCATCGAGAACGGGCTGAACCTGTGGTGCGTGTCCGACAACCTGCGCAAGGGCGCGGCGCTGAATGCGGTGCAGATCGCCGAGGTGCTGGGCAACCGCTGCCTGAAGAAGGGGTAGAAGCCGGTCGTTCTGTCCGCAAGTTCACTACCGGCGCGCCACGCTGCGTGCCGGGGTGATCATGCTGGATCCGTTTGATTGGGACGGCCGGCCAACGCTGACTGGCCGCCCGCGCAAGCATCGGCCTGCGCTGCC
>SKWP01000378.1 GCA_007128865.1 Paracoccaceae bacterium | reverse complement strand
CCGGCGATGTTTGCCGCCCATATCACCGCGATGTGCCACGGCATCGTCGAGCTTTACGCCCGCGGCAAGCCCGGCGCCCGGGCGCCCTTCACGCCCGAAGAACTGCTGGAGGCCGGTGTGGGTATCTATCTGCGCGGGCTTGGTTTTCTGGAAGTGGATTGCTGATCGGCCGGTTCGCGCCAAAGGTTGCAGGATTTTTCGCTCACGCGCCCTTGAACAGGAAAATCACGCTACCCATCTATGTGAATGTGAATTACATTAACACACAGAATCGGGTAGAAGGAGACCGGGAAATGACCAATGTTGCGACCTGGCCGGGGCAGGCCGAAGCCTGGCTCGACGAGCGTGGCAAGGGGGCGTGGATTATCGCGATGGTGCTTGGCTTCATCGTGTTCTGGCCCGTCGGCCTCGCAATTCTGGCTTACATGATCTGGGGGAAGCAGATGTTCGGTGGATGCAGCAGCCGCAAGATGCGCAAGGCCATGCGCCAGTCCAGTGGCAACATGGCCTTTGATGCCTACCGCGAGGAAACCCTGCGGCGGCTCGAGGATGAACAGGCAGCCTTCGGTGCCTTCCTGCAGCGCCTGCGCGAGGCCAAGGACAAGGCCGAATTCGATGCCTTCATGGACGAACGTTCCCGCAAGCGCAGCGAGGAGAGTGCGCGCGAGGCGTGACGCTGCCTTTCAGACAAGGCCAGAAACACGCACCCGCCCGGGCCACGGGCGGGTGCAGCCGTTCCGGGCGCGCGGTCAGCCCTGCGGTGGCTTTACCGCGCGTGCGCGTGCATTGACGATCCCCAGGTCGCGTTCGCGCCAGATGATCAGTATTCCCGCCGCAATCACGATCGTGGCCCCGACAAGCACCGACCAGCCCGGAACCTCGGCAAAGATGACGTAGCCGATCGCAAGGCCGTAGACCATTGACGAGTATTCCAGTGGCGCGAGGGTGGATGCATCGGCATGACGGTAGCTTTCGGTCATTGTCATCTGTCCAAGACCGCCCAGCAGCCCGGCAGTCACCAGCAGGACAAGCGGCAGGGTATCGGGCATCACCCATCCGAACGGCAATGTGGAAAGGGATGCGACGGTGCAGGTGACCGTGAACCAGAACACGATTGCCAGCGTTGATTCCGTGCGGGTCAGCCGGCGGATATGGATGGCTGCAACGGCCGCCAGTGCAGCCCCCATCAGCGCCAGCCAGGCGCCCAGCGCCTCGCCGTCGGTCACATCGCCACGGCCCAGCAGCGTCAGCCGCGGCCAGACCATGACAAGAACCCCGACAAGGCCGACCAGCACCGCCGTCCAGCGAAACGCGCGCACGGTTTCGCCCAGCATGATCGCCGCCAGCGCCGTGGCAATCAGCGGCGCGGCATAGCCGATGGCGATGACTTCGGGCAAGGGCAACAGGCCCAGCGCGGCAAATCCGCAGCCCATCGCCGTCACCCCGATCAGGCCGCGATTGAAATGTGCAAACCGGTCATTGACCCGGAATGCATCGACCAGCCGGCCGCGCCACCAGGCATAGATCAGGATGGGCGGCAGTGCGAAGAACGAGCGGAAGAAAACCGCCTCGCCCGGCGGTACCACCTCGCGGCCGAACTTGATGCAGGCGGCCATCATCGTGAACAGCAGGATCGAGACAAGCTTGAGTGCGATACCGCGGCCGGTGTTCAACTGCGTCCCCCGCAAACGGCGGCCGAAACCCGGCCCTCTGGCCGATCATGCCAGATTGCCAAGCCGCCGCAAGCCGGTTGGTGCGGCTGCCGGATGGTTCAGTGCGCGGCGGCGGGGCGCGCGAATTCGGATTGCCGGAAGCCTTGCAGGTACAGCAGCGCGGTCAGGTCACCGTGATTGACCCGCAGGTCGCATTGCGCGGCCACCGCCGGCTTGGCATGCAGCGCCACCCCGGCGCCTGCACTTTGCAGCATCGCCAGATCGTTGGCACCGTCGCCGACCGCCAGCACTGCCGCCGGGCCGATGCCCATCTGCGCCGACAGATCCCGCAGCGTTTCCAGCTTGGCCTGGCGGCCGAGGATGGGCTCGGCCACCTTGCCGGTCAGCCGCCCGCCTTCGACCAGAAGCCGGTTGGCGCGGTGTTCGTCAAATCCCAGATGCCTGGCAACGGCCCCGGTAAAGGCGGTGAACCCGCCGGAAACCAGCACCGTCCGCGCCCCCGCCGCACGCATGGTGGCGATCAGTTCGGCCCCCCCGGGCGTGAAGCTGATGCGTTCGGCCAGCACCCGGTCGATCACCCCGGCATCCAGCCCGGTCAGCAGCCCGACCCTTTCGCGCAGCGCCGATTCGAATTCCAGCTCACCGTTCATCGCGCGGGCGGTGATGGCAGCCACCTCGGCCCCGAAGCCGGCGACGGCGGCAAGTTCGTCGATGCATTCCTGCCCGATCATGGTGCTGTCCATGTCGGCCAGCAGCAGCCGCTTGCGCCGGCCGGCTGCCGGGACAATCAGCATGTCGACCCCCTTGGACTGCAGTTCCTGCCAGACCTGCCAGCGGTCATCGGGGATGGCGTCGAGATCGAATTCGGCGGCGATGCCATCGGCAAGCCAGCGCAGCGGGCCGCCGGACCATGCGCTGCGCAGGGGTTCGATCACCGCGGGCTCCAGACGGGGCAGGGCGGGATCGCACAGAAGCGTGGCGACATGCATGGCGATTGTCCTTCGGTCAATGGCGGGTGTCTTGGCGCGGTTTGGCCCAATCCTGCCCGAAGGGCAATGGCCGTGCGATGCCATTGCCTGTTGCCGGCGCGATGCGCTATTGCGGCGGGGTCATGAACCAATCCTGGGCCCTGGGCGACCTGCTCGCCACGTTGTTGGAACGCCGCTTCGGCATCAAGGCCGCGCGCAGCGGGCGGCCGTTGCCGGAGCTTTCCGCGGCGCTGATGTCGGGCCGGGGCGAGGTTTCGGGGTTGCAGGTGGCATCCGAGCTTCTGGCCGGCTGGAAGGCGGCCAGTTCCGACGAGCGGATCGGCTTCTTCCAGCATCTGGCGGATGCCTATGATCTCGATCCCGGCGCGGTGGCCGAGGCGGCCGTCAGCTATGCAGGCCAGCGCGATGCCGCAACGCTGGAGCGCCTGCTCGGGGCGGCGGAACCGCCGCGTCAGGAACTGTTGCGCCGGCTCAACCAGGCGCCGGGCGGAACCGGCGATCTGGTGCGCATGCGCGAGGCGCTGATGGCTGCGGCACGCGACGACAAGGCGCTGGAGCGCGTCGATCTGGATTTCCTGCATCTGTTCGAAAGCTGGTTCAACCGCGGTTTTCTGGTGCTGCGCCGCATCGACTGGAACAGCCCTGCGGCGATCCTCGAACGGATCATCGCCTATGAGGCCGTACACGCCATCCAGAGCTGGGACGACCTGCGGCGCCGTGTCCAGCCGCCCGACAGGCGCTGTTTTGCCTTCTTCCACCCGGCAATGCCCGACGAGCCGCTGATCTTTGTCGAGGTCGCGCTGACCCGCGGGCTGCCCGGCGCAATCGCGCCGATCCTGGCCGAGGATCGCGCCGCGCTGCCGGTCGAGCAGGCCGATACCGCGGTGTTCTATTCGATTTCCAACTGCCAGGCCGGGCTTCGCGGAATTTCCTTTGGCAATTCGCTGATCAAGCAGGTGGTGGGGATGCTTTCGGCCGAGATGCCCCACCTTACCGGCTTTGTCACCCTGTCGCCGATACCGGGGCTGCTGCGCTGGCTGGCCACGCAGGACGACGACGCGGCGCGCGCTGTCCTGGCCGCGGCAGAGCCCGGGGGCGATCCGGCCGCGGTGGCGGAGACCGCGCGCAGGCTTGCAGCCCGCTATCTGCTGCATGCCAGGGCCGGGGATGGCCAGCCGCAGGATCCGGTTGCGCGTTTTCATCTCGGCAACGGGGCAGAGGTGCACGAGGTGCACGCGCTGGCCGATCTTTCGCCCCGCGGCCGCGGTCAGAGCTGCGGCGTCATGGTCAATTACCGCTATGACCGCGCCGCGGTGGAAGCCAATCACGAAGCCTATGCAACCGAACGCAGCATCGCCGCGACGCGCGCGATCCGTGCGCTGGCCCAGCCGGCCCGCGCAGCCCGACGCAAGGAGACAAGCTGACATGGCCAACCCGCTCTATGACGCGCTGTTCGCGCCGCTTGCCGGCCGCGACCGTCCGTTCCTGTTCCTGCCGGGTGGTGGCGCGATATCGGGCGATGCCTTTCTG
>SKWP01000028.1 GCA_007128865.1 Paracoccaceae bacterium | reverse complement strand
TCATGGCAGCGCCTCCCTGCGCCGAATATAGGGCCGGCAGAAGCATTTGTCAGGCGGATCGGTCGTGTATCGCATCATTGACGATCATGGAGCGATCACGAACCGGACAAAACCCACCCCCAGCAAGACGCCCGGACGCCGCCTGACCACCAGAACTCCCGCGAAACCCGCCAGGGCGGTTCGGAATCTGCGAGGCAGCCGGCGATTCGGGGCCGCGCAGCGCCGTGACCATGCACGGATATGAGCGCCTGCCCGCATGTCCAGCGCGATCCGCCAACAAGGCCGCGCTGCCGACGGCTGACAGCGTGCGAGTTCAGCCCCCTGCGGCCTCCAGCCGTTCCTGCGCTTCCATCCACAGCGCCTCTGCCCGTGCCAGTCCGGCTTCGAGTTCGGCAAACTTGCTGCGGAATGCGGCGGCGCGGTCCTCCTGGCCGGTCTCGTAAAGGGCCGGGTCGGCCAGGATTTCGGACAGCCTGCCGCGCATGTCGGCCAGCTTGTCGAGCCGCGCCTCGCAGCGGCGCACCTCGGCGCGCAGCTCGGCCAGACTGTCACGCCCCGGCCGGCGGGCGGGCTGCCGGGGCGGTTCGGGTCGTCTGCCGGTCTGGTCCGCTTCGGCCTCGGGTGCCAGCAGCATCCGCCGGTAGGCTTCGAGATCGTCCTCGAAGGGCGCAACCCGCCCGCCCTGCACCAGCCAAAGCCGGTCGGCCACCAGCCCCAGAAGATGCATGTCATGCGCAATCAGGATCACCGCGCCGGTATAGGCATTCAGCGCCTCGACCAGCGCCTCGCGGCTTTCGATGTCCAGATGGTTGGTCGGCTCGTCGAGAATCAGCATGTGCGGGGCATCGAGCGTGGCCAGCAGCAGCGAAAGCCGCGCCTTCTGGCCGCCCGACAGCTCGGCCACCGGGGTATCGGCCTGGGCGGCCAGCAGCCCGAAACCGGCAAGCCGCGCGCGCAGCCGGGCCGGTGCCTCTTCGGGCCGGGCGCGCCGCAGATGGGCAAGCGGCGATTCCGAGGCGTCAAGCTCGTCGACCTGATGCTGGGCAAAATACCCCACCCGCAACCGGCTGGCGCGCGTCAGGCTGCCGGCCTGGGGTTGCAGCCGGCCGGCCAGCAGCTTGGCCAGCGTCGACTTGCCCTGCCCGTTGCGCCCCAGCAGCGCGATGCGGTCGTCCTGATCGATGCGCAGGTCGAGCCCGCGCAACACCGGCGGCCCGCCGTAACCCACCGCCGCGCCCTGCATGGTCAGGATCGGCGGCGAAAGCGCCTCGGGTTCGGGAAAGCCGAAGACCTGCCGCGCGGCCTCTTCCGGTGCGGTGACCGGCGCCATGCGTTCAAGCATCTTCAGCCGGCTCTGGGCCTGCCGGGCCTTGGTGGCCTTGGCGCGGAACCTGTCGACAAAGCTTTGCAGATGCGCGCGCCTTGCCTCCTGCTTGCGCGCCTCGGCCGATTGCAGCGCCCGCCGTTCGGCCCGCGCCCGCGCGAAGGCATCGTAACCGCCGGCATAGAGCGTCAGCCTGCGGTCTTCCAGATGCAGGATATGGCCGACCGCGCGGTTCAGAAGCCCCCGGTCGTGGCTGATCACGATCACGCTGTGCGGATAGCGCGCCAGATAGCTTTCCAGCCACAGCGCCCCTTCGAGATCCAGATAGTTGGTCGGTTCATCCAGCAGCAAAAGGTCGGGTTGCGCAAACAGCACCCCGGCCAGCGCCACCCGCATCCGCCAGCCGCCCGAGAATTCGGCGCAGGCCCGCCGCTGCGCATCGGCATCAAAGCCCAGCCCGCGCAGGATCGCGCTGGCCCGGGCCTCGGCCGACCAGGCATCGATATCGGCCAGCCGGGTCTGGATGTCTGCGATGCGTCCGGGGTCCGTTGCGCCCTCGGCCTCGGCCAGCAGCGTTGCGCGTTCGGTATCGGCCGCCAGCACGGTTTCCAGCAGCGAGGCATCGCTTGCCGGAGCTTCCTGCGCCACGCCACCGATGCGGGCGCGCGACGGCAGCGCGATGGACCCGCCGTCGGGTGTCAGCTCGCCCCGGATCAGCCGGAACAGGGTGGTCTTGCCGGTGCCGTTGCGCCCCACGAGGCCAACCTTGTGACCGGCCGGAATCGTGGCCGAAGCCCCCGCAAGCAGCGGCTGGCCGGCAATGGAAAAGCTCAGGTTGTCGATACGCAGCATGCCCCGACGCTTAGCAAAGCCCGGACCCGGCCGCCAGTCGGCCCGATACGGCCTCCCGGTGCCTCGGTGCCGCGCTGCCGGCTTTTCAAGCCACGGGGGGCGTGCTAGGGGGTCGGCGGTTTTCATCGGGGCGGCACGGGCCGCCCCTTATCCCCAGAGGCAGGACCATGGCCATCGAACGCACGCTTTCCATCATCAAGCCCGACGCCACCGCGCGCAACCTCACCGGCAAGATCAACGCCAAGTTCGAGGAAGCCGGGCTGCGCATCGTCGCCCAGAAACGCATCCTGCTGACCATGGAGCAGGCCGGAAAGTTCTATGAAGTGCACAAGGAACGCCCGTTTTACGATGAACTGTGCAGCTTCATGGCCTCGGGGCCGGTGGTGGTGCAGGTACTCGAAGGCGAGGGCGCCATCGCCCGCAACCGCGAGGTGATGGGTGCAACCAACCCCGCCGATGCGGCGCCCGGCACCATCCGCGCCGAATATGCCCAGTCGGTGGGCGAAAACTCGGTCCATGGTTCGGACGCGCCGGAAACCGCGGCGGCGGAAATCGCCTATTTCTTTTCCGGGCTCGAACTGGTCGGCTGAAGCCGCGAGGCTTCGACCACGCCAAGCGCATCGAGGGCCGCTTCCAGACGGAGGCGGCCCTTGTCGGTTCTTCCGCCTTCTTCGGCCGCGGCCTTGAGGGCATCGAAACGGGCGCGCAGCGCGGCCTTTTCGGCGCCGCGGCAGTCGTTCCACGGCCGGCCCTGCAACCCCATCACCATCACATAATAGGCGATGAAATGCGGCCGGCTGCCGGCGCGCAGCAACCGCAGATAGGCAGCATCGGCCCCGACGGCGCGCAGCTCTTCGGCGCTGGAAATGCCGACGCGGGCAAGCGCGGCCTCCATGGCCGGGCCGAGGTTGCGGATCGATGAGACCGGCGTGTTCATCCCCCTGCCCCGCGTGACGGCGTGCCGGCCGCCTGCACGAACCCGCGGCGCCATTCCGCCCGGCGCTGCCAGACCTCGTGCCACACCGCGCCATCGCCCCCGGTGCCGCGCAGGCCGGCCACCCGGGCCCGCGTGAACGGCCACAGCGCCAGAAGCGCCCGAGCAGCCGGCCGCTGCCAGCGCGGGAAATGACGATCGATCAGCAGCGCCTTGGCGGCCAGCAGGCGCACCACCTTGTCGGCGCGCACCCGTTCCGAAGCGCCGCCGTGATGGATGATCTCCGCTTGCGGGGTGATCATCGGCCGGGCGCCTCGGGCCGCCGCGCGCAGGCACAGATCGGCCTCTTCGCCATACATGAAAAAGGCCGGATCGAAGCCGCCGAGCGCCTGCCACAGATCCCGCCGGATCATCAGGAAGCAGCCGCTGACGATGTCCACCCGCGCCACCGTGTCCCGTGCCCAGCCGCCATAGGCTTCGGCGTTGAACAGCGCCGATGCGGGAAACAGCCCGGTCATCCCGAAAGCCCGGCACCACAGCGTCCACAGGCTCATCTGCCGGTGCGCCGAAGTCGGGTTCAGGCGGCCATCGGCAAAGCGTGTCCGACCGCCCCAGATGCCGGCCTGCGGATGGCTGCGCGCAAAGGCCAGAAGCCTGTCGATGGCGCCGTCCACGATCAGCGTATCGGGATTGAGCAGCAGCAGGTATTCCCCCTGCGCCCGTGCCGCGGCGCGGTTGTTGCCACCGGCAAAGCCGTGGTTTTCCGCCTCGGCCAGCAGGCGCACCGCGGGGAATTCCGCTGCCACGGCTTCGGCCGATCCGTCGCCGGAATTGTTGTCAAGCAGGATGATCTCGTGCCGGCACCGGGTTTCGGCGCCGACCGAACGCAGGCAGTCCAGCGTCATCGCACGGGTGTTGTAGCTGATCACCACCACCGAAACCTCGGGGTTGTCCGGGCGGGGCTGGGGCATGGTGGCGACAGATCCGGTTTGCGGGGCGGCGGGCGTTCAGGCACCCAGACCTAGACCAAAGCCGCCGTCCGGTGAAGCTGTTTGCCACCGCTGCGCGGCTTTCCTGCCACAAGCCGGCGG
>SKWP01000326.1 GCA_007128865.1 Paracoccaceae bacterium | reverse complement strand
GAATTGGGGCGCCGAGGCGGACGGCACCACCGTGCATTCCGGCAATGACGAGCCAAAGGGATACGGCCACATCTGCATCGCCGTGCCCGACCTGGCCGCTGCCTGTGCGCGGTTCGAGGCGCTGGGCGTGCCGTTCCAGAAGCGCCCCGACGAAGGCGGCATCAAGGACATCGCCTTCATCCGCGACCCCGATGGCTACTGGATCGAGGTGGTGCAGCCCGACCGCATGGCCGCGATCCTCGGCGATGCCTTCTCGGCCTGATCCCATGGCTGCCGCGCCCGACCGCTTTGCCACCTTTCGCGCCGCGCTGCCGTTCTGGATGTCGCTGGGCATGGTGCCGCTGCTGGTTGCGGGGCTTGCCCTTGGCGGTGCGGTGCTGCTGGCGCTGCCGCTTTACGGATGGGCGCTGGTGATCGTGCTCGACCGTGTCACCGGGCTGGACGAGGAAAACGCCGACCCCGACCACCCTGACCGCGATCTGTTCTGGTACCGGCTGATCACCCTTGTCTGGTTTCCGGTGCAGGCGCTGGCGCTGTTCGGGGCGGTGTGGTGGGCGGGCAGTCATGCGGGCTTTGCCTGGTGGGAACTGGCGCTGCTGGCGCTGGGGCTGTCGGTGATGAGCGGGCCGGTGGGCATCGTCTATGCGCATGAGCTGATGCACCAGAAGCCGCGGGTCGAACGCTGGCTGGCCGATCTGCTGCTGGCAACGGTGCTTTATTCGCATTTCCGGTCCGAGCATCTGCGGGTGCATCACCTGCATGTCGGCACGCCGCGCGACGCGGTAAGCGCGCGCTATGACGAAGGTTTCCCCGGCTATTTCCTGCGCGTTCTGCGCGATTGCGCCATCTCTGCCTGGCGGGCCGAGGTTGCGCTGCTGCGCCGGGCCGGGCTGCCGGCATGGCATCCGCGCAACCCGTTCTGGCGGTACGGGCTGTTGCAGGCGATGGCGCTGGTGCTGGCCGCCGGGCTGGGCGGCTGGGCGGGGCTGGCGCTGTTCCTGCTGCAGGCGTTTCTGGCGGTCTGGCAGCTGGAACTGACCAACTATATCGAACACTACGGCCTGACCCGCCGGCATCTGGGCGATGGTGTCTATGAACGGGTGCTGCCCCGCCACAGCTGGAACGCCACGCAGCGGGCCTCGAACTGGCTGCTGATCAACCTGCAGCGTCATTCGGACCATCATGTGCGCCCCGACCGGCGCTTTCCGCTGCTGCAGACCCACGGCCCCGATGCCGCCCCGCAACTGCCGCTGGGCTATACCGCGATGGCCGCGATCGCCATGTTTCCGCCGGTTTGGCGCCGGCTGATGAACCCGCGGGTGCGCGACTGGCGACGGCAGTTCTACCCCGATATCCGCGACTGGACGGCCTATGACGCGGGCACCAACCCGATGCCGCGCGGCGCGTCGTGACCCGGGAAAATACGGAATCCGTTTGATCGGTTCGGGAAGCACGGGCGGAATAGGGTCGTTGGTGGACCGAACTGATCAACCGGATCCGGTATCAGCCGGCGCCGGGCAGCCTGCACTGCGCCGCCCGGCGCAGCGCCGCGCGATAGAGCAGCGGCGCCAGCAGGCGATCATAGCTCAGCGCCGCAAGGCTGCGCACGCCCGGCAGCCCGATGGCAGCCGCCAGCAGCCGCCAGCCGGGCAGCAGCCGCCACAGCGCCTCAAAGGCCGGAACGCCGACCAGCAGGCGCCTGCCCTGGCGCGCGTGCAGCCGGCGCATGGCGGCGTCGCGGTCGATGCCCCATTGCGCCAGATCGCAGGCATTGAGATCGTCAAACACGACCGGCGCGGCATGGCGCAGGGCAAGCCTGCGGTAATGCCCGATCTCGCGCGAACAGACCGGGCAGGCACCGTTGTAGAGGATATGCAGAACGTCCATGCCGCAACAGCTAGCCTGCCCGCCGTCGCCGGCAAGCGCGGGCATGGTTCAGCGCATCAATACCCCGCGCCGGTGGCCGGCGTTTGCCTGCCGCTCTGCCATCGCCTCGTGAACCGCCAGCATCCCGCGTTCGACCATGTCGGAAACCTCGGCGGCGTGGGTCTGCAGGGCGGCGACGGTTTCGGCATCGCTGGAGGTCTGGATCACGATGATGCCCTTCGCGGTCGGTTCCAGAACCGTTTCGATCAGATGGCGGTTGCGAAACAGGATATCGAGCGTCGGGCTCTGGATCGCCACACCGGGATCGCGGCCTTGATCGGCGCGCAGCACCATCCCGGCGACATGAGAGACGATGACACCGGCAAGCTGCGGGTCGTCGGATTCGGTTATCGTATGGATGCCATCGGGCAGCAGTGTCACGCTGCGGGTGATCCGGTCATGGAACATGAACAGGTCGCGCAGCTCTGCGGTCTCGGCGGCGGTGGTGTCCTGGCCCTGCAGCATCCGCATCATGCCTGCGCCCTGGCCCATGCCGTGCCCCGTGCCATGCCCCATGGGGCCATGTCCGGCCCGCGGCATGCCCTGGCCGACCGCGACAGCGGCCGAAAACAGCATCGCACCGGCAACCATGGCGCTGATGGCAAGGGATTTTCTGCTGGTCATTGGTGGTTCCTTTTCCTGCGTGCCGGGACCGTGTCGCTGGCACCGCTATTGCGTTTCATGGTGTTTCACGCAGGCGCCCTGGCGTTCCGTCGCCCGAAGCCGGGCGCAGGGATCACAGTCGCGTCAGGTCACGGCGGGTTACGCCGACTTGCCTGCCGGGCGCCCCCAGAGATCGTATTCGCCGGCTTCCTCAACCTCGACGGTCAGGATATCGCCCGGCGCCAGCCCTTCGAAGCCTTCGTCGATGAACAGGTTGCCGTCGATCTCGGGCGCGTCGGCCATGGTCCGGCAGGTGGCGCCTTCCTCATCGACCGCATCGACGATCACCGCCAGCTGCTGGCCGACCCTTGCCTCGAGCCGGGCCGCCGAAATCGCCTGCGCGCGTTCCATGAACCGTTCCCAGCGTTCCTGCTTGACCGCTTCGGGAACATGATCGGGCAGCGCGTTCGACCGCGCGCCGGCCACGTTTTCGTACTTGAAGCAGCCCACCCGGTCGAGCTGCGCCGCATCGAGCCAGTCGAGCAGGGTCCGGAATTCTTCCTCGGTCTCGCCGGGAAAGCCGACGATGAAAGTCGAACGCAGGGCCAGACCGGGGCAGATCGCGCGCCATTCGGCGATCCGGTCCAGCGTGCGTTCGGCCGCCGCCGGCCGGGCCATGCGGCGCAGCGTGTCGGGATGGGCGTGCTGGAACGGAATGTCCAGATACGGCAGCACCAGCCCGTCGGCCATCAGCGGGATCAGCTCGCGCACATGCGGGTAGGGGTACACGTAATGCAGCCGCACCCAGGCCCCGAGGCTGCCGAGGTCGCGGGCCAGATCGGTGATGTGGGCGCGGTGGCCCCGTGCTTCGGCATGACCGATGTCCAGCCCGTAGGCCGAGGTGTCCTGGCTGATCACCAGCAGCTCGCGCACCCCCGCAGCGACCAGCCTTTCGGCCTCGCGCATGACCGCATGGGCAGGCCGGCTGGCCAGTTTCCCGCGCATGTCGGGGATGATGCAGAAACGGCACTTGTGATTGCAGCCCTCGGAAATCTTCAGATAGCTGTAATGGCGCGGCGTCAGCCTGACCCCTGCCGCCGGCAGCAGGTCGATGAACGGATCGGGGCTGGGCGGCACGGCCGCGTGCACGGCATCCAGCACCGCCTCGTACTGGTGCGGCCCGGTCACCGCCAGTACCCGCGGATGCGCGCCGGTGATGTAGTCGGGTTCGGCGCCCAGGCAGCCGGTGACGATGACGCGCCCGTTCTCGCGCAGCGCCTCGCCGATCGCATCGAGGCTTTCGGCCTTGGCACTGTCCAGAAAGCCGCAGGTGTTCACGATCACGGCATCGGCGCCGTCATAGTCGGGGCTGATCGCATAGCCCTCGGCGCGCAGCCGGGTGAGGATGCGCTCGCTGTCCACCAGCGCCTTGGGGCATCCCAGGCTGACCATGCCGATCCGTGGCTGGCCGGGGCGTGCGCTGCTGTCCCCGAGCCGCGGGGCAGGGGCGATGTCGGGGCGAAGCTCGGGCGGGTTTGCGGCCATGACGGGCCATATAGACACCACCGCGGTGGTCGGAAAGGGTGGATCGGGGGCGCGGGCGCCGCCGCGCCGAAGGTGCGGCGGCCGGGCCCAACGCCGGGCCTTGCGCGCGGTCACGCGCGGATGGCTCCGGG
>SKWP01000088.1 GCA_007128865.1 Paracoccaceae bacterium | reverse complement strand
GTCGCCCGTTCGGCCGAGGAAGCCGCGCTTCAGGCATCCGGCAAGACGATCCAGGATGCCGCTGCCGAGGCCGACGCCGCGGCCGACTTCGAGATTGCCGAGCTTTTCGATGACATGGGCTCGGCGGCCAGCTTCGACGACGATCCCCGCGACATCGGCGACAGCCAGGATCCGCGCGAACAGGGCTGAGGCGCACCCCCAGCCCGCAAGCAGCCGTTACGCCCGCCCTGCCCGCCCGGCACGGCGGGCGTTCTTCTGTCCGACTGCACGTCCGGTGGCGATCATCCCGCGCCGGGCGTCAGCCGCCGCCTGCCGAGGCAAGCCACCGGCCGTGCGGACCGGCCCGCGACCGGACCCGGTTTTCCGGCCGAGCCGCGGAAAGCTTGCATCACATTCGCTCTGGCCGCATTGTCAGCCCCGAAGGGTGGCGCTAGTCTGCACCCCATGCGCGATGCGCGCCGCGTTCAGCCAGCCCGTCGGGAGTGAGACCGTGTCATATACCGGCCGCAGCAGGCCCAGCGCCGTCATTCCCGGCCTTGCCCTGATCCTGTCGCTGCTTGCGGCGCCGGTCTGGCCACAACAGCCCGGATCAGTGCCGCTCATGGCCGCCGACGCGCCGTTGTCGGGCGCCTTCCTCGCCGGACGGGTGGCAGAACGCAACCACGCCTTTGCCGAAGCTTCCGAATACTTCGCCCGCGCCCTGTCGCTGGATCCGATGAACCCCGCCATCACCGACGCGCTGGCCAACGCCCTAGTCGGGCTGGGCAACGTCGAGGCGGCGGTGCCGTTGGCCGAGGCACTCGATGCCCGCGGGCAGGCCAGTCAGGCGCTGCAAATGGTGCTGGTGACCGATGCCTTTGCCCGTGGCGACCATGCCACAGCCGCCGGCCGGTTGCGCGACGGGCCTGTGGGTGGACCGCTGGTGGACGGGCTGGCGCTGGCCTGGGCGCTGGTGGGCGAGGGCCGCATGGCGGATGCGCTGGACACCTTCGATACGGTGATAGCCGGCAGCGGCATGAGCGGTTTCGGCAATTTCCACAAGGCGCTTGCCCTCGCCGCGGCGGGGGATGTCGAAGGGGCCGAACATATCCTGTCCGGTGCTGCCGCCGGGCCGCTGCCATTGAACAGGCGCGGGCTGGTGGCGCGGCTTCAGATCCTCAGCCAGCTGGACCGCCACGAGGATGCAGCCGGGCTGATCGATACCGCCTTCGGAACCGATCTCGATCCCGAGCTTGCCGAACTGCGGCGTGCGCTGCTGGCCGGCGAAACCCTGGCCTTCGATCTGGTCGTGCAGGCATCGGACGGCCTTGCCGAGGTCTATTTCATGCTGGCCGAGGCGCTGCGCAACGAGGCCGCGCCGGAATACACGCTGCTGTTCACGCGGCTGGCCGAATTCCTGCGCCCCGACCATGTCACGGCAATCCTGCTGAGCGCGCAACTGCTTGACCGGCTCGAACAGCACGAGCTTGCGGCGCGCAGCTACGAAAGGGTTCCGCCAGAGCATGCGCAGTTTCACATCGCCCGCACCGGACTGGCTGAATCGCTGTATTCCGCCGGGCGCGGTGAAGACGCCATCGATGCCCTTTTCGCGCTGACCGAAACCCACGGGCAGTTTGCCTCGGTGCACACCGCCCTGGGGGATCTGCTGCGCCGCGAAAGCCGTTTCGACGAGGCAAGCGAGGCTTACGACAGGGCCATAGACCTGCTGGGCGAACCGCACCCGCGGCACTGGTTCGTCTATTATACCCGCGCCATTACCCATGAACGGGTCAGCCGCTGGGAACTGGCCGAGGCCGATTTCCGCAAGGCGCTGGAGCTGAACCCCGATCAGCCGCATGTCCTGAACTATCTCGGCTATTCGCTGGTCGAACGGCGCGAAAAGCTTGACGAGGCGCTCGACATGATCGAACGCGCCGTCGCCGGCGAGCCCGACAACGGCTATATCACCGACAGCCTCGGCTGGGTTCTCTACAGGCTGGGCCGGTACGAGGAAGCCGTCGAACACATGGAACGCGCCGTGGAACTGCGGCCCCAGGACGCGATCATCAATGACCATCTCGGCGATGTCTACTGGGCCGTCGGCCGCAAGCTCGAAGCCCGGTTTCAGTGGCGGCGCGCGCTTTCGCTGGGGCCGGCCGACGATCTGGACATGGATCGCGTGCGCCGCAAGCTCGAGGTCGGGCTCGATCAGGTGCTGATCGACGAAGGCGCAGACCCGCACCACAGCGCCGCCGGTCATGCCGACTGACAGGGTCGCGACGGCCTTCGCGCCGGCAAAGATCAACCTTGCCCTGCATGTGACCGGCCGGCGCGGCGACGGCTATCATCTGCTCGACAGTATCGTGGTATTTGCCGATACCGGCGACAGGCTGCGGGCAACGGCAACCGCGCAGCCAGGGCTGGCGCTGAGCACAAGCGGGCGTTTCGGCGCCGATATCCCCGCGGGCGCCGACAATCTGGTCTTGCGCGCGGCCGCGCTGTTGCACGGCGGTGCAGGCCGCGGGGCGCGGATCGAGCTGGAAAAGCACCTGCCGCCGGCCTCCGGTATCGGCGGCGGATCGGCCGATGCGGCTGCAACGCTGCAGCTGCTGGCCGGGTTGTGGCAGGTGCCCCTGCCGCCGGCGCAGGCGGTTGCGGGGCTGGGTGCCGATGTTCCTGTCTGCCTTGCGGGCCGTCCGGCCCGGATGCGCGGCATTGGCGAGGCCCTATCGCCCTTGCCGGCCTTGCCTCCGGCGTGGCTGCTGCTGGTCAATCCGGGGGTGGCGGTGCCGACAGGTGCGGTGTTTGCGGCCTTGCCTGACGCCCGAAACGCCCCCCTGCCCGCGACCCTGCCCGAATTCGCGGATGCGGCTGCACTGGCCGGCTTCCTGCGCAGCCAGCGCAATGACCTGGAAGCACCGGCGCGCGGCCTTCATCCTGAAATCGGCGCGGCGCTGACGCTGCTCGGGCGACTGCCGGGCTGTCTGCTGGCGCGCATGTCGGGGTCGGGGGCGACCTGTTTCGGGCTCTTTGCCGATGCCGGGTCCGCAGCTGCGGCGGCCGCGACGATTGGCGCCGAACGGCCGGGCTGGTGGATCACGCCGGCAGCCATCCGGCGCTGAACAGGGTCACGGGCAGGGCCAGGCGGCAATGGCCGGATCGATGCGCGGATGGCGCAATTCGCTGCCCGGCCCGATGCCGAGCCGACGCGCCATGCCGCCGTTGATTTCCAGCACATAAAGCACACCCGGGCCGCCATCGATCGGGGTTTCATCCAGCGGTATGGCTTCGTGATGCACATGGGTGACCCGCCCGGTCGGGTCGGCAAAGATCATGTCCAGCGGGATCAGCGTATTGCGCATCCAGAAGCTGGCCCTGCGCGGCGCGTCATAGATGAACAGCATGCCGGACCAGCGCGGCATCGATTCCCGGAACATCAGGCCGCGGGCCATGGTTTCGGGGGTGTCGGCGATCTCGGCCGCAAACCGCGCCTGCCCCCAGTCGCCGCGCAGATACACGGCGTCGGGGCTGCAGGCCGCCGCCACCGGCGCTGCCGCCAGTACGACAAGCCAGACTGCGGCGAACAGCCCCAGCAGCCTCTGGCCTATGCCTCGGCCGGCGGCTCCAAGCGCAGGACCGCATCCCATGCCACGACCTGTGCGGCCATCTTCCCGCGCCGCCCCTCGATCACCCGGACCGCCAGCGCCTCGCCCGGCTGAAGATCGGCAAAGCCGGCCCGCCGCAGCACCTCTGCATGAAGGAACACGTCCTGTTCGTTTCCGAACACATTCGCAAAGCCGAAACCCTTCAACCTGTCGTACCATTTGACCCTCGCCGGAAGGAACGGAAGCCTTGCAAGCTCGTCCCGGTCGATCTCGCCCAGCTCCTCGATCGGGGGTGAGTCGCTCTCGGTGACCGTCCCGACCGAAAGCACGGTTGTCGCCTGAAGCCCGCGCGGCGTCCGCTGGACAATGACCTCGACCACCGCACCCTCGGGCACCGAATTCTGACCGTACGAACGCAAGACATTGGCATGCAAGAGTATATCTTCCTGCCCCCCAGCCGAGAGCAGAAATCCGAAACCGCGATTCACGTCGAACCATTTAACCGTCCCCGAAGTGCGAAAGCGCTCTTCGGCTACGGGTTCGTCTGCCCCGGTCATGGCTGTCCTGTCTGTTGCACGCGTCAGACACAGAATGTGGGGTAAATCGGTAAAGTTGCAAGCAACAATTC
>SKWP01000414.1 GCA_007128865.1 Paracoccaceae bacterium | reverse complement strand
TATCGTGCTGCCGGCCACCAGCCAGCTTGAACAGCACGACCTGATGTACAGCTGGGGCCATTTCAACCTACAACTGAATCAGCCGGCCATCGCGCCGCTGGGCGAGGCGGTGTCGAACACCGAACTGTTCCGCCGGCTGGCGCAGCACATGGGCGTGGACATCCCCGAGGTGCGGCGCGACGATGCCACGCTGCTGGAGCAGGCGCTGGATTGGGCAGCCCCCGCAACACAGGGCATCGACCTTGACCGGCTGCGCCGCGAGGGGTTTGCGCGGTTGAATGTGGGCGCGCCCGACAGCCGCCTGCCCCACGCCGAAGGCGGCTTTCCCACCCCTTCCGGGCGCTGCGAATTTGCCAGTTCCGTGGCGGACGAGGGCGGCAGGCTGCTGCCGCTCTATCGTCAGGGCCATGATGGCGGCGACGCCGGCGCCGGGGTCGACCCCCTGCCCGGCTTCATCCCGCAAGCCCCGGACCAGGATGGCCCGCTGGTGCTGGTGTCGCCAAAGACGCATGCGTTCCTGAATTCCGGCTATGCCAACCTTGCGGCGCGGCCCGAAACGGTGCGCCGGCAGAGCATTCTCATGCACCCCGACGATGCCGCAGCCCGCGGCATTTCCGATGGCGACGCCGTGCGGGTTTTCAACCGGCAGGCCCAGGTACAGGCCCGGGCCAGCGTCGGCGAAGACACATTGCCGGGGGTGGTGGTGATCGGCCATGGCTTCTGGCCCAAGCATGTCGGCGGGGCCACGGTGAATGCGCTGGTCCGGCACCGCCCGGCTGCCATCGGCAGTGCACCGACGATCAACGACACCAGGGTCGAGGTCAGCCGCGCCTGAACGGCCATACGGATTGACCACCGCCCGGCAAGCTGCGACTCTGCCCGGCGGCATCGGGCCGGCGGTCAGGACCGGCCATCGAGGGAAGGGCGCCAATGAAGATCCTCATCTGCGGGGCCGGTCAGGTGGGCTGGCAGATCGCGCGGCAGCTTTCGGGCGAAGGCAACGATGTCACCGTGGTCGACAGCAACCCGGCGCTGGTGCGCCGTGCCACCGAAAGCCTCGAGGTTCAGGGGGTTGCCGGGTTTGCCAGCCACCCCGACGTGCTGGATGCCGCCGGGGCACGGGATGCCGATATCGTCATCGCCGCGACCCATTCCGACGAGGTCAACATGGTGGTCTGCCAGGTGGCCCATTCGGTGTTCGGCGTCACGCGCAAGATCGCCCGACTGCGGGCGCAGGCCTATCTCGACCAGCTCTATGCCGATCTCTACCGGCGCGAGCATCTGCCCATCGATGTCATCATCAGCCCCGAACGCGAGGTCGCGCAGGCGGCGCTGAAGCGGCTGCGCGCCCCGCAGGCCTTCGACACCGAGGAATTCATCGATGGCAAGGTCGAACTGCTGGGTATCGCGCTGGATGCCGACTGCCCGGTTCTGGAAACGCCGCTGCGCCAGCTGACCGAGCTGTTCTCGACCTTGCGCGCGGTCGTTGTGGGCGTCAGGCGCGACCGGTCGCTGTTTGCCCCCGAACCCGGCGATCATCTGCTTGCCGGCGATCAGGCCTATGTCTTTACCCATGTCGACGACATCGCCCGCACCATGGAAATCTTCGGCAAGTCGGTTTCCCGGCAGGAACGGGTGCTGGTGCTGGGCGGCGGGAATGTGGGCCTTGGCATTGCACGGGCGCTGGAAAACGGGCGCGACCGGGTGCGCGTGAAGGTGATCGAGGCCAACCGCCAGCGCGCCGAGGTGGTGGCCGAGACGCTGGAACGCACCGTCGTGCTGCTGGGCGACGCGCTGGACGGAGAGCTTCTGTCCGAAGCCGGGGTGGAGCGTGCCGATGCCGTGGTGGTGGTGACCAATGACGACAAGACCAACCTGCTGGCCGCGGTGCGGGCCAAGACCATGGGTTGCCCGCTGGCCGTGGCGCTGATCAACGACCCGTCGCTGGCGCCGCTGATGGGGGCGCTGGGCATCGACGCCTATATCAATCCGCGGGCGACCACGGTTTCGTCGATCCTGCGCCATGTCCGTCACGGCCGGGTGCGGCGCATCTATTCGCTTGGCGACGGCGAGGCCGAGATCATCGAGGCCCAGGTGCTGCGGTCTTCCCCGATCTGCGATCTGCCGATCCGGGAAATCGACCTGCCCGAGGGTGCGCTGATCGGGGCGCTGATGAAGAAGGGCGAGGTGGTGCGCCCGCGCGGCGACACCGTGCTGGAGGAAGGCGATGTGGTGGTGATCTTTTCGCTGGCCCGGGACGTGGCCGAGGTCGAGCGGCTGGTCCAGGTGGCGATCGAGCATTTCTGAGCCATGCGGCGGCTGCCCGATGTCCCCCTGATTGTCGTCGTGATTGCGCTGACCGGGCTGGCGATGCTGGTCCCGGCGGCGTTCGGGCTTGCCACCGGAGACCGCATCCTCGCCCTGTCCTTCGCGCAGTCCTCGGGGCTGGTGCTGGGTCTGGCGCTGATCCTCGGTGCGGCAACGCGGGGATACCGACCCCGCCACCCCACGCGCAGCCAGTTCATTTCACTGCTCGGTGTCTATCTGCTGGTTCCGGTACTGGCCGCGGTTCCGATCACCGGCCAGCTGGTGTTTCCGCTGGGCGGCGGAGACAGGCTCCTGCCGCTGGCGGCCGATGCCGGCGCGGCTCCGGTGGCCCTGCTGGGGCTGCCGCAGTCCTTTCGCCCCTTCGATGCCTGGTTCGAGATGGTGTCGAGTTTCACCACCACCGGTGCGACGCTTCTGGACCGGCCCCACAGCGTGGCGCCGGGCGTGCATCTGTGGCGGGCGATGGTGGGCTGGCTGGGGGGCTTTTTCGTGCTGTTTGCAGCCCTCGGCATGCTTGCCCCGGTGAATCTGGGCGGGGTCGAGGTGGAAAGCGGGCTCCCGCCGGGCCGGTCTCCGGTACCGGCTTCGGTGGCCCGGCTTCAGGCGGCGGCGCCGGTCTCGCGTGGCAGACGGGCTGCGCGCGTGGCGCGCGGGCGCACCGCCGAGGATGCCGGCGCGCGGCTGATCGCGGCCGCGCGCCAGCTGTTTCCGGTCTATGCGGGGCTGACGCTGGGGTTGTGGCTGGGGCTGGTCCTGACCGGCGAGCCCGCATTCGTGGCGATCTGTCACGCCATGTCGGTCATGGCCACCAGCGGCATCTCGCCCATCGGGGGCATGGAGCACGCCGCCGCCGGACGCGCGGGCGAGGTGCTTGTCCTGCTGTGCCTTGCCTTTGCGCTGTCGCGGCGCTGCCTGCCCGGCACGGCCTGGCAAGCACCCGGCCTGCGCCTGCACCGCGATATCGAATTGCGCACCGGCCTTGCGGCGATCCTGATCGTGACCCTGTTGCTGACCCTGCGGCAATGGTCGGGCGCCGCGGCGGGCGGTGCGCTGGGCGACTGGGCGGCAGCGCTGCGGGCGTTCTGGGGCAGCCTGTTCACCGCCGCGTCCTTCCTGTCCACCACCGGCTTTGTTTCGGCCGACTGGGCGGGCTCTCGGCTGTGGTCGGGGCTGGCGCCGCCCGGCCTGGCGCTGGCGGGGCTGGCGCTGATCGGGGGCGGCGTTGCGACCACCGCCGGCGGCATCGGCCTGCTGCGGGTCTATGCGCTGTACCGGCATGGCCGGCATGAAATGGACAAGCTGATGCATCCTTCGCTGGTTGGCGGCGAGGCGCCGCGCAAGCGGCGCATCCGCGCCGAAGGCTCCTATGCCGCCTGGCTGGCGCTAATGATGCTGATCGCGGTGTTTGCCGCGGTGATCGCGGCGCTGTCCATGGCCGGGCTCAACCTGGAGCCGGCGATGATCCTGGCCGCGGCGGCCCTGTCGACCACCGGGCCCCTGGCGGCCATGGCAGCCTCGGGGCCGCTTGCCTATTCGGGGCTCGATGACGGCGTGCTTTCGCTTCTGGCTGTCGCGATGGTGCTGGGCCGGCTCGAGCTGCTGGCGGTGCTGGCATTGCTGATGCCGGACGCCTGGCGCGCCTGAGGCGGGCAGGGTTCGGCCGGTTGGCCCGCTTTCGCCCTGCCGCGGCGTTTCGGGGACGCCGGCCGGGCTGGCGCTGCCCGGGGCCAGCACCCGCGCGCGGCCGGTGGAAAACCGCTGCCATATGCCCGATGCGGGATGGCCGCCCGAATGGCCCCGATCCTGCCCCCTCGGCGGGACCTGCGCGGGCGGATTTGGCCCGTGGCCAAGAATCGGCTGGAATCCGCCGCCAAGCCGCACCATATTGC
>SKWP01000338.1 GCA_007128865.1 Paracoccaceae bacterium | reverse complement strand
GGGGGGTGCGGGCGTGCTGCGGGGGCAACAGGGGGGTGTCAACCGGCAAGGTCGGCCAGAAGATCGGGCTTTGGCACTGCCCCCCTTGCCAGCACCCAGTCATAGACCCGTGCCACCTGTTCGGCCTTGCGCGCCCAGGTGAACTGCGCCTTCACCCGCGCGCGTCCGGCGTGGCGCATCGGTTCCAGGACGCCCGGGTCGGCGGCCAGCCGCTCCAGTTCGGCCCGGAAGCCGGCGACGATGCCCGCGCGGGGGCCGATCGGCACCTTGATCCCCACCGCGTCATCCACAAGCTCGCCCGGCCCGGCATAGTCGACGATCAGCGGCACCAGCCCCAGCGCCATCGCCTCGAGCACGACGCCACCGCCGAACTCGCGGATCGAGGGAAAGGCCATCAGGTTGCAGTCCCGCACCCTGCCGGCAATCTCGGCATGCGGCGTCCAGCCATGGAAGCGCAGGCCGGGTTCGTCCAGCCCCAGCGCCGCGGCCTGTGCCCGCAGGTCGGCCAGCATCGGGCCATCGCCGATCATCTGCAGCGTCATCCGACCGTCGCGGATCAGCGGCGCCGCGGCCTCGAGCAGCATGTCCGGCCCCTTGTAGGGAACCATCCGGCCGATGAAGCAGGCCCGCAGCGGGGGCCCGCCGGGCGGCGGCGGCGCCAGCGGGGCCTCGAGGTCGAAGCGGGCGGGGTCGATCGCATTCTCGGGCAGGTAGATCGTGCGCCCCTGAAGGCGGGCGGGGATCTCCTGCTCGACATGGCGCGAGCCGGCGATGATCGCCGAGGCGGCCCCCAGCGTGCGCCCCCGCCCCGGGCGGTAGCGGTTGAGCCCGCGCAGGTAGGACAGGAACTCGCGCTCGCGCAGACGCTCGCTCTCGAAGCCCGGCGGCCAGGGCACCCCGCCGTTGAGCGGGCCCAGCACGAAGGGCACCCCGGCGCGGCGGCACCGCGCCGCGATCGGGCTGTTCACCGTGGGGCTGAGCGGGGTGATGCGATGGACGATGTCGTATTCCCCGGCGGTGATCGCGGGGCCGAAGCGGCGCCAGACCAGACGCTCGAAATAGGGATAGGCGAGTGCTGAAAGGGCCGTGCGCATGGTCCAGCCCTTGCCCTTGCCCCCGCTCAGGATTTCAGCCAGCCGGTGCATCGGCCGCGCGAAGGCCTCGGAGTCGATGGCGGTGAAGTCGACGCCCTCGACGAGCCCCGCACGCTCGATCGCTGCGCGGTTGCGAACCTGCGTGACCAGATGCACATCGGCCACCCCGCGCAGAGCCTGCGCCAGCGACCAGCCGACCAGCGGCACGCTGACCCATTCGGGGTTGGCGGCTTCGGCGATGAGGAGGGCCTTCATCCAGCCAACACCGAAGACCGCATCATCCAGTAACCGTTCTTCGCCAATGGCCGGCATGCGGGAAGGCGATCACGCATGCCGCAGGAACAGCATGACGTTGCTGGCGCGATGCTTGTCCACCCCCCGTCTGCGCCAGTCCTCACGCCACGACTGCGACACGGCCATGTCATGGGAGAACCCCCGACACATGAACTTTTCGATCCAGTATTCGTTCGGTTGTTCGTTGACATGGTCCGTCCCACCCTGCCCGGGAACTGCAGCCGTCATCAGAATGGTATCCGCAAGGCCTGTCAGAAGGTCGACATAGGCGTCGGCATGCTCCTCAGGAATATGTTCGGCCACCTCTGTACTGAGGACCAGATCAGCACTCAGAGCAACTTTCTCTTCGGATTCGATGTCGAACTTGCGAACATCCAGCCCCTTGCTCCGACACAGATCCAGCGCTGCCTCCGCATATTCCAGGCCAATGCTGGAAATTCCTCTCTCTCGCAGAGCCTCGATTATGGAACCGCTTCCGCAACCGACATCCACGGCATGCCGGACCGTTGGCAACCGCTCGATGATCGAGGCTGCGATGCCCTGTGCAGATTTCCTCATCGCAATATTCTGACGTTCAAAATACACGCGATCATAAAGGTCATCATGCTCCGCACCAGCTTCCAGCCTCGACTTGATGCCCAGCACCGCCCGCGACAGCACATTCCCCCCCCAAAAAGGAAAGGGGTCAGTTTTCGCGGCGCAACGGCTCGATATGCGGATTTCAGGAGCCTATATGTGTGGCGTTTCATCTTGACCTCCGCCGATGTGGGCGTCTCCGGCAGGATCGACCCCCAGCCCAAGGAGAGCGAGAATGCGCTCGGCCGTCAATCGCACGTCGAACTTGCGGGCGGATGTCCTCGCGGCGCGCTTCATCTGCGCAAGCCGTGCGGGATCTCCGGCAAGCTCCCGCAGGTGGTCAAGGATGGCGACACTGTCGCGCTGGGGCACGAGAAAGCCGTCGATTCCGTCCCGGACCATGTGGTCGGTGGCACCGATGCGGGTGGCAATGACCGGAACACCGCAGGCCATGGCCTCGCAGATCACGGCAGGGGCAGCCTCGCCCTTTCCGATGCTGGGAAGAATGAAGATATCCGTTGACTGAAGAAGCGCAGCAATTTCGGCGGTGTCTCTGGCGCCGATCAGCCGCACGTGGCGACCGAGACCATGCCGGCTGACATACTCCTCGATCGCTGCCTGATGCGGGCCGGTTCCAACGATGGTGTATGTCACTTCCACGCCCTCGGAAACCAGCGCGCCCACGGCTTCGAGGGAGAACTGGTGTCCCTTCGCGGGATGAAGCCGCGCCACGGTCACGATCCGCAGCGGTCCGGCACGATGATTGTCCGGCCAGTCCGCAGCGACCGGATAGGACTCCAGATCCGTTCCGACCCAGGACCAGAACAGCTTCGAACGATCCACCCCATGCTTCTCGACCAGTTCGTCATAGTAGGTGGGCGAGGCGGACAACACGAAATCGGCCATCTCCATCTTGTGGAAATGATCGGTTCCATAGACATCGGGATCGCCGCCGAGGCGCAGCGCATAGCGCAAGCCCATGATGCGGTTGCACATCGCGACCAGATGCGCCGCGGTGGCACAGGAATGAACGAAAACCCGCTGGATTCCTTTTTTGCGCAGGATCGAGGACAAATTGACCGCCGCGATCAGGACCGGGAGCAAGCGGACCTTCTGTCCGACGGAACTGCGGCTGAGAGAGGCGAGATAGCGCGCGCCCCGCCATACTCCGCCGGGGTTCCGCACGACCTCGCCGACGACATGGCGAAGCCGCGGTGGCCAGGCGAAGATGACATCGGGCAGTTCCTCGTCCAGCGACTTGTGGACTCGCTTTCCCGGCGCCGTGGGGCGGGTGGAAAGCACCTGAATCCGATGGCCAAGCTTCCGCATCTCGCGGGCGACCCGCCACCATGCGATGTGAGTCTGCTGGGGGAACTCCGGGATCAGGAAGCCGATGGGAACCACATCAACCCGATGCGACACTGCACCCATAGCTGTTTCTCTTGTCAACCGAGATCCTCCTGGTCCGGAAAACGACGGCATACCCTCCAGGAGAGCAAAACGTGGAAAATTTCGACCAAAGCGGAAATCATGAAAACTTCACTCCAATACCATGTCAATGGGAGGTAGATACCGGAAAAGTTCGATCTCGTGAGCAAACACCTCTCCAATGCGATTGGCAGCCGCTCGAGTCATGGTGCCTTTTGATTTCCGAGTGCCACTCTTGAGCCTGGGGATGTCCAGCGATGCCACTACCTCTGCAGGAACCTTGGACCTAGAAAGCGCCATCCGTAGTCCACCCTCAAGATCGGAGAAGTCAAACACATCATCCACGATAACCTTGTTACGCAGCGAGTAGCGCTGCCAGTCGGTGGGGTAATGCTGATCAACGGTTCTGGATGTGGGCTTGTTGAGAATATACTGGCTGATTGATGAGGTCGGGTTAAATCTGCGGTGCACGAAAAAATAATATGAGACCATCTTGTCCCATGGATTCCTTTCGAAGCAGAACTTATAGTATTTTGACCAAACCTCCGGTTCTATACGGGACATAACAGAAGTTGCTGACATGTGATTGTAAAAGCGAGGCCTCTTCATCCAATCGCGGGCAACACGCATGCAGCCGATAAAATTGGTTTGATGACGTAGTTCACGCAGCGGATTGAAGGATCCTTCATAGTTGCGGGCCTCTTCGACATAGAAGTCCTTTTGAGTGCCTGGGCTTCCGTCGCTTGTGATGATGTCGTCAGGGCCACAGAGAGGAGCCAGAGCGCCTTCGATTGAGGTGCCTGCCGTTTTTCGCGTCTTTATAAAGATGAACTGATAT
>SKWP01000161.1 GCA_007128865.1 Paracoccaceae bacterium | reverse complement strand
GCGACTTCGGCGCCAAAGCGCCGCGCCTGTTCGGCCAGCAACGCCACATTGCGCCCGCCGGTCAGCGCAACCACACTGATGCTGCCGGGCGCGGCGCGCGCCAGCAGATCGAGCGTGCTGACCCCGATCGAACCGGTCGCGCCGAACACCGAAACACGCCGCATGCCCTAGCCCCCGGCCGGGATCGGCAGCGCCCCGGCAAGGCCGAGCACCGCCACCGCCAGCGCCGCAAAGATCAGCGCGTCAAAGCGGTCCAGCACCCCGCCATGCCCCGGTATCAGCGCCGAGGCATCCTTGACACCCGCACGGCGCTTGAACCAGCTTTCGGCGATGTCGCCCATCTGCCCGGCAAAGGCCACCAGCGGCGAAAGCGCGACCAGCGCCCAGCCGCCCTGCCCCGCCAAAGCAAATCCGGCGCCGACGACAGCCGCCCCGGCCCATCCCGCCAGCGTGCCCGACCATGTCTTCTTGGGGCTGATGGCCGGCCAGAACCTTGGCCCGCCGAGGCTGCGCCCGGCGAAATACCCCGCCACGTCCGAGGCCATCACCACCGCCACCAGCCAGATCACGGCCCACAGCCCCAGGGTTTCGCGCAGCAATGCCAGCGCCGCGCAGGCGCCGACGATGGCCGCGGCATACCCCATCGCAGGCAGCCGCAGGCGCGATGCCGTCGCGGCGATCACCACCACCGGCAGCAACACCCCGGCGATGCCGTAGAGCACGGGCAGCAGCAACGCATTCGATACCGCCACCGCCGCAAGCAGCCCCGCCGCCGCGGCCGCGGCCGCCGGTTCGGGGGCGGTCATGCGCACCAGTTCCCATGTCATCGCCGCCGCGACAAGGATGCACAGCGCCATGAAGGCCGCCCCGCCGACCAGCAGCGCCCCGCCGCCCACGGCCAGCATCACCGCAGCCGAGGCCACACGCGGCCCGAGATCGGCCCATCGACCGGCTTCGCTCATCCCGCGGAAACCGCGCCATAGCGTCGTTCCCGGCGGGCAAAGCGGTCGACGATGTCGGCCAGCTCATCGGCCGAGAAATCGGGCCACAACGTGCCGGTGAACTCGAATTCCGCATAGGTTGTCTGCCAGGGCAGGTAGTTCGACACCCGCATCTCGCCCGAGGTGCGGATGACCAGATCGGGGTCCGGCAACCCGGCGGTATCGAGCCGGGCGGAAAACGCCTCCTCGTCGATCTCTTCGGCCCGCAGTTCGCCCCGCGCCACCGCGCGGGCAAGCCGCCGCACCGCGCGGACGATCTCGTTGCGCCCGCCGTAGTTGATGGCAACCGTCAGGTGCAGCCGGTCGTTGCCCGCGGTAAGCTTCTCGATCCCCGCCATCAGCCGCTGCAGCCGCGAATCGAGCCGCGTGCGGTCACCGATGAAGCGCAGCCGCACCCCCTCGGCGCGCAACCGCTCGGCCTCGCGCTGGATATAGCTGCGCAACAGCGACATCAGGCCAAGCACCTCTTCGGTCGAACGTTTCCAGTTCTCGGTCGAAAACGCATAGACGGTCAGATGGGTGATACCCAGCCGCGGGCAGGCCTCGACGATCTCGCGGACGCGTTCGCCGCCGCGCCGGTGGCCGAACAGCCGCGGCTGACCGCGCTGTGTGGCCCAACGGCCGTTTCCGTCCATGATGATGGCAACATGCAGCGGATAATAGCTGCTGGTGTCGCGTGGGGCCATGAAATGCCCTTTCCTCGAACCGCGGCCCGGCCCCCCGATCAGACCTGCATGATTTCCTGCTGCTTCGAATCCAGCAGCTTGTCGATGGCAGCAATCTTGCGGTCGGTCAGGGTCTGGATTTCCTCGGACCACAGCTTCTGTTCGTCCTCGCTCATCCCTGCCGCCTTGGCCTTCTTGATCCGGTCCATGCCGTCGCGCCGGATGTTGCGGATCGCCACGCGGGCATGTTCGGCATATTGCGCGGCAACCTTGGTCAATTCGCGGCGGCGTTCCTCGTTGAGTTCGGGAATCGGCAGCCTTATGATCGTTCCGTCAACCACCGGGTTGATGCCCAGGCCGGAATCGCGGATGGCCCGTTCGACCTTGCCGACAAGCGATTTGTCCCAGACATTGATGGTCAGCATCCGCGGTTCGGGCACGTTCACCGTGCCGACCTGATTGATCGGCGTCATCGCGCCATAGGCATCGATCTGGATCGGCTCGACCATCGTGGCCGAGGCGCGGCCGGTGCGAAGCGAGGCGAATTCGGTGCGCAGGGCGGCAGTGGCGCCATCCATGCGGCGTTCCAGATCGTCGATATCGATGTCGATGTCTTCTTCGCTCATGCCTGTTTCCTCCGGCACCTTCACCGCCTGCCCGGTATGTTGACCCGTCTCATAGCGCCGTCGGCGGCCTGTGCCAAGCCGGCGCGCCCGGTTCAGGGCTGTCCATGCACCCGGGTGGCGCGCCCTTCGCCGCGCAGGATGCCGGCGAACCCGCCCGGTTCGTCCAGCGAGAAGACGATGATCGGCAGATTGTTGTCGCGCGCCAGCGCGATGGCCGAGGCATCCATCACCTTGAGATTGCGTGCCAGCACCTCGTCGTAACTGACGCGGTCATAGCGTTTTGCGTCGGGGTGGCGCAGCGGATCACGATCATAGACACCGTCGACCTTGGTGCCCTTGAAGATCGCCTCGCAGGCCATTTCGCTGGCCCGCAGGGTGGCGGCGGTATCGGTGGTGAAATACGGGTTGCCGGTACCGGCGGCAAAGATCACCACGCGCTTCTTTTCCAGATGCCGGACCGCGCGGCGGCGGATGTAGGGCTCGCAGACCTGATCCATCGGAATGGCACTGATGACGCGGGTGTAGACCCCCAGCGATTCCAGCGCCGACTGCATTGCCAGCGCATTCATCACCGTGGCCAGCATGCCCATGTAATCGGCTGTGGTGCGCTCCATCCCCTGGGCCGATCCGGCAAGCCCGCGAAAGATGTTGCCGCCGCCGATGACCATGCAGATCTCGACGCCCAGATCATGGACCGATTTCACCTCTTCGGCGATGCGCTGCACGGTCGGCGGGTGCAGGCCATAGCCCTGATCGCCCATCAGCGCCTCGCCCGAGATCTTCAGCATCACCCGACGGTAACCGACGGCCCGGGGTTCGGCAGCAGCCTCCGGTTGCGTGCTTGCAGCGCCGGTCGCAGCGCCCCCGTCCTTCGCCGCAGCGGCACCTGGCGACATCGAACCATCCCTGTGTTGCGTTTCCCGTCGGGCCCTGCGCCGGGCAATACCGGCGCCGACGGCACCGGAAGGATATGTGGCGCGGGGTTTTCCCGAAGGTCAAAATGTCGGAAAACGGCCCGGAGTTCAACGCCAAAGCGCCGCCCCCGGCGCAGGGCAAGCCGGAGTGCGCATGAATCTGCCGCCCCACCTTGACAGGCTGCTGGCCGCGTCGCCGGCCGGGATGCCGGTACTGATTGCCGGCCCGACGGCATCGGGCAAGTCCGACCTCGCGCTTGCCATTGCCCTGCGCCATGGCGGTGCGGTGGTCAATGCCGATGCGCTGCAGGTCTATGATTGCTGGGAAATCCTGACCGCACGGCCGGATGCCGCGGCGCTGGCGGCGGCGGCGCATCTGCTTTACGGCCATGTCGGGCGCAACACGCCCTATTCGGTGGGCCACTGGCTGCGCGAAGTTGCGCCGCTGCTTGCCGCCGCGCGGGGGGGCACCGGCCCCCGTCCGGTGATAACCGGCGGCACCGGGCTCTATTTCACCGCGCTGACCCAGGGGCTGGCCGAAATCCCGCCGGTGCCGGCATCGCTGCGCGCGGCATCGGGCGCAAGAGCGGCCGCGCACGGCCTTGCCGCGCTGCTGGAGGAAATCGACCCGGCCACCCGCGCCGGGATAGACCTGGCCAACCCCGCAAGGGTGCGCCGCGCCTGGGAGGTGCAGCAGGCCACCGGCGAGGGGCTGGCGGCGTGGAAGGCGCGCACCGGCGCACCGCTGCTGCCGCTGTCAGAGGCCATTGCGGTGGCCCTGCACGCCGGGCGCGACTGGCTTGAGGCCCGCATAACCGCCCGGCTGGAACGGATGATCGACGCCGGGGCGCTTGAGGAGGTGCGCGCCAACCTGCCCCGCTGGGCACCCGGCGCGCCCTGGACGCGGGCGATCGGGGCGGCCGAATTCGCCGCCCATCTGCGCGGCGAATGCACGCTGCAAGCCGCCTTCGAGGCCGCCCGCATCGCCAGCCGCCGTTATGCCAAACGCCAGCGCAGCTGGATTCGCAG
>SKWP01000401.1 GCA_007128865.1 Paracoccaceae bacterium | reverse complement strand
GCGCGTGCCGGGTCCGACCACAGGTCGGGATCCTCGATCATCGCATCGAATTCTTCCAGCCGGTGCGGCGCAGTTTCACGATCCATGCGCTGCGCCAGCAGGGCAAGCGATTTGCGGATGGCATCGGCAAGGTTCTGGATTTCGGCACGCATGGGCAGCCTCTGGGCTTGCGGCGGCTGAAGCCCGCCGCGTCGGTCGGGGGGTGATAGCGCGACCCGGCCGAAGGGGCAAGCAGCCGCGCCGGCGGCTGTCAGTACAGCCCGCCGGAACTGAGCGTGCCGAAATCGGCCCGCCCGCCGCCTTCGGCCGCGGGCTCGCGGGCGGTTTCGCCCTGGCCGCCGATCGGGGGCAGACCCCCGGTGCCGTCGCCCATGCCCGGCGCGGTGAACAGCGGCAGGTTGGCGCCCATCGCCCAGCCCCCATCGACCAGCGCATTGATGCCAAAAAGCGGCTCTTCGCCCCGGCGGAAGTATTCGGCGACAACATGCGCGCCGGTGGCATCATCGGGCAGGCGCGCGCCCGAAAACCTGTCGATCTTGATGAAATACCCGCCCGGCGGCACGGCAAAGCGGGTGCCGCCGTATTTCTCGACGGCGACGCGCATGAATTCCTCGAACACCGGGCCGCAAAGCCCGCCACCCGAAGCGCCGCGGCCCAGCGGCTGCGGCCGGTCATAGCCGATGTAGCAGCCGGCGGCGATGTTGGAGGAAAACCCGACGAACCAGACGTCGCGGGCCTCGTTGGTGGTGCCGGTCTTGCCGGCGATCGGCACCGGAAGGTTGATGCGGCTGGCGGTGCCGCGCTGGACGACCCCTTCCATCATCGAGGTCAGCTGATAGGCTGTCACCGGGTCCATGACCCGGTCGCGGCGCGACAGGATGCGCGGCAAGGCGCCTGGGTCGAGCGATGCCAGTTCGCAATCCACGCACTGGCGCGGATCGTGGCGATAGATGGTGTTGCCCCAGCGGTCCTGCACCCGGTCGACCAGCGTGGGCTCCACCCGCTCGCCGCCATTGGCGAACATCGCATAGGCCGCCACCATGCGGAACAGGGTGGTTTCCTGGGCACCCAGCGCGTTGGCCAGATAGGGCATCATCCGGTCGTAGACACCGAAGCGTTCGGCATAGGCGGCCACGCGGTCGAGCCCGACCTCGCGCGCAAGGCGCACGGTCATCAGGTTGCGCGACATCTCGATACCGGTACGCACCGGGGTCGGCCCGTAGAACTGGTTGGAGGCGTTGGTCGGCCGCCAGATGCCTTCGCCGGTTTCCACCTCGATGGGGGCATCGATCACGATGGTCGCCGGGGTAAAGCCGGAGTCGAGCCCAGCAGCATAGACGAAAGGCTTGAAGGCCGATCCGGGCTGGCGCATGGCCTGCGTCGCCCGGTTGAAGACCGAATCCTGATAGGAAAAGCCGCCCTGCATGGCCAGCACCCGGCCGGTGTTGACATCCATGGCCATCAGCGCGCCCTGCACCTCGGGCACCTGCCGCAGCGACCAGCGCTCGAAACTGCCATCCGACGCCGTCACCCGGCGCACCAGCACCACGTCGCCGACCGCCAGATTGTCTGCCAGCGATCCGCGCAGCCAGCGGATATCGGGCCGGTCGATGACATGCGGCGCATCCTCGCCCGCTGCGACCCCCTCGATCCCGATCTCGGCCCGGTCCGGGGTGACGGAAAGGACAACGGCCGGATGCCAGTAGCCGTCAAGCCAGATGTCGCGGGGCACTTCGGCCCGGGCCAGCGCGGTGCGCCAGCTGCCTTCATCGGCCAGCGCCTCGGGTTCGATGGTTTCGCCGGTGCCGTGCCAGCGGCCGCGTTCACGGTCAAACCGTTCCAGCCCCCGGCGCAGCGCCACCGCCGCGGCGTCCTGCAATTCCGGGTCCGCGGTGGCGCGAATGGTCAGGCCGCCGCCAAAGAATTCGGCCTCGCCGAAGGTGCCGGAAAGCTGGCGGCGGATTTCATCGGTGAAATAGTCGCGCGGCGGCAGGCTTTCGCGAAAGCCGGCGATGTCGCCGCCCTGAACGGTGGTCAGCGGCTCGGCCCGGGCAGTGTCGCGGGTTTGGGCATCGATGTAGCCGTTTTCGTACATCTGCCCCAGAACCCAGTTGCGCCGCGCCAGCACCCGGTCATGGGCGCGCACCGGGTGGTAATTGGACGGCGCCTGCGGCAGCGCGGCAAGGAATGCGGCCTCGTGCACCTCAAGCTCGTCCAGCGTCTTGTTGAAATAGGTCTGCGCCGCCGCCGCCACGCCATAGGAATTCTGGCCGAGGAAAATCTCGTTCATGTACAGCGCCAGGATCGAATCCTTGTCGAGCGTCTCCTCGATCCGGGTGGCAAGGATGATCTCCTTGATCTTGCGTTCGCCGGTGCGGTCGCCCGATAGCAGGAAGTTCTTCATCACCTGCTGGGTGATGGTCGATGCGCCGCGCAGGGTTTCGCCGCGGGTGGCGATGGCCTCATAGGCGGCCACTGCGATGCCGCGGGCGTCGAAACCGGAGTGCTGGTAGAAATTCTTGTCCTCGGCCGAGATGAAGGCGGCCTTCACGATATCGGGGATTTCCTCGATCGGTGCGAAAAGCCGCCTTTCATGGGCGAATTCGTCGATCAGGCGGCCTTCGCTGGAATAGATGCGGCTGATCGTCGGCGGGGTGTACTGGGCCAGCTGCTCGTGATTGGGCAGATCGCGCGAATACATCCAGAACACGCCGCCAACCGCCACCGCGGCAAAGAACGCGCCCAGCGTGAGCCAGCTGAAGATACCGCCGAAGAAGGAAAGAATCGCTCTTAACACAATTGCCATCCAGCCTGATTACAGCCTTCCTTATACGGCTGCCGCCGCGGCCGGTCAAAAGCGGTCGGCGGAAAACGGCGCCGCGATGGCCGCAGGACGATCACGAATGCTTGCGATACGGGTGGGCGGCCGCTCAGCGGCGGCGCAGCGCCGCGGCGGATGCATCCTCCAGCGCCCAGGCCTGCAATGCCGAAACGATCGCCTCGGCCATGCGCGCGCGCCATTCGGGATCCTGCAGATCCGCCAGGTCGCGCGGGGAAGACATGAACCCCAGTTCCAGCAGTACCGAAGGAATGTCGGGGGCCTTGAGCACCGAAAACCCGGCGGCCTGGCGCGGCCGTCTGTGCATGCGGCCCACCCCTGCGGTGATCGCCCCAACCAGCGCATCGGCCAGCGCATCGATTCGCGGCGCGGTTTCCGTTCGGGCGATGGAAATGAGCACTTCGGCAATCAGATCGTCCTGATCGCGCAGGTCCACCCCGCCCAGCAGATCGGCGCGGTCGTGGCGTTCGGCCAGCGCCGCGGCGGCGGCATCGGTGGCTTCGTCGGACAGGATATAGACGGTGGCACCCGATGCGCCGCCATCGGGCAGCGCATCGGCATGCAGCGAAAGGAAGACATCAGCACCGGCCGTGCGCGCGATGCGCACCCGTGCCTCGAGCGAGACAAACACATCCTCGTCGCGGGTCAGCACCACGTCGAATCCGCCTGCCCGCAGCAGCGCCTCGCGCAGTTCGCGGGCGAAGGACAGCATCAGATCCGATTCGCGCAGGCCGTCGCGTTCGGCGCCCGGGTCGATCCCGCCATGGCCGGGGTCGAGCACGACAACAAGCCGGCGGTCACCCGCCTGCGGCCGGGCCTGTTGTGCGGGCAGCCTGCCGGGGTCGAGGCCAAGCGCGGCCTGGGGCGACTCGGCGCTTGCGGCAAAGGCTTCGGGCGTTACCGGTGACAGGGCAAGCCGCACAACCGCCCGCCCGGTGGCGGTGTCGGTGCGCATCTCGGCACTGTCGACACCCATCGGGCCGGCCAGTTCCAGCACCAGCCGCGACCACCCCGGTTGCAGGGCGCCGGCCCGCACCGCCTGCACCGCCCGTGCCGGGCCCAGCGCCGCGGCCGGGTCGGGCAGCCGGAGTGCCGAAAAATCGACCTCGGAAAAATCCAGCAGCAGCCGCGGCGGGCCATCGATCAGCCGCACCCGCCATGGCACCGGCTGCGTAAGGGCAAGCTCGACCGAAAGGCCGCCGTTGCCGGCATCGCGCAGCGCTGACGCATCGGGCAGGAACCGGGCGAGGGCGCTCAGCCCATCGGCGGGCTGCGCAGCCACCGGCTGGGGCAGGGCCATGGCAAGTGCCACGGCCGCCAGCGCCGCAGCGATTCCTGACCGAATCCACCCTTTGAGGCCGCCCGCGCCCAACTGCCTGCTCCTGCCCGCGTTCGCCGGCCCGTCGCGGGGCCGTT
>SKWP01000162.1 GCA_007128865.1 Paracoccaceae bacterium | reverse complement strand
GGAATGGCACCTTGCCCTTGCGGAACCCCTTCATCTCGATATCGGGTCGCGCCTCGGCCAGCTTCTCGTCCACCTTGGCGTCGAGTTCGGCAGCCGTCACCGTGATGGTGTAGCTGCGCCGGAGGCCTTCGTTCAAGGTCTCGGTGACCTGCATGCCTGTCGTCCCTTTCATCCCTCTGGTGCGGGTGGAGGGACTTGAACCCCCACGCCTCGCGGCGCCAGAACCTAAATCTGGTGCGTCTACCGGTTCCGCCACACCCGCAACACGAAAACAGGGCCCCGCCCGGCTGACGGAACGGGCCCCGAAAACCGGCGCCCTTCTAGCAAAGGATTCGCACCGATGCGAGGGGGAAAACTCGTTTCGGCCGGCCGGGGATGAATGCGCCGCAATCCCTTGATCGCCGGGCCGGGCAAGTTCTGTCATCGCCGGCCAGGACCCGGCGCGCGACGGGTGTCATCACAGGGTGGGCAATGCGCCATATCGTTGCCCCCCGAAGGCCTGATCTGCATCGACGGTTCGGGGCGATGCGGATTGCTGACCTGCCGGGCGCTTCCTGTTCAAGCGGGCTTCTGCGGCAAGGGTATGGCCCGCCAACACGCGTCGTGATCGTCATGGCAGATGCAGCGGCGCGGCGGGGCTCGTGTTACCGGGGCCACTTGACGGGGCCACGCGCAACGCGCCGCGGGCAGCGCCTGTGTCGATGCCGGAAGCCCGCGCACCACCCCTGTCGCAAATATTCGAATCGGTTGCGCCGGCCACCGTGCCGCCTTCCCGACATCCGTTCTGACGGGCGATGGCATACCGGATGCGGTTCGTGTCAGGCTGGACCGCCTGGCAACGACGATCGGGTTCGGCAATCCGGAACGCTGCCCTGACGGCTTGCAGGGCCGGTGCGCGCGTCCGAACCGCACGGCCCAGAGCGCCCCCCGGGCGACCGGATGCCTGGCGCCTGCTCTGCCTGCTCTGCCCGGGCGCCGTCGCGCCGTTCACCAACGGCCAGCGGTGATGCGTCGGCCCACGGAAAAGCGTTCAGGATCAGACCGCTGCAACATGCGTCTCGCAACCGCGCCCGACCGGTTCAAGGCGGTGTGCGGCAGGACCGCGCCTGCTCAAAAGTGTCGTTTTCGGACAATTCTGGCGAGCTTGTCGACCCTTGTTTTGATCATTTTTTGCGCACTCCGGTCCAGGCGATCGCCATGGGAACGGGCATGCCGCCGGATCCGGAAAAATCGACCGCATGGCTCGGGGGCATCACGGCATGACCCCTGAAAATCTTGTTTTCATGGATTTTCACGCGGGTTACGTAAGGGCATCGCGGCACATCTTTCGGGCAGTGCCCTTGCAATGATGCGCCCGAACAGGTTTACTTGAACCAACGAGGCGGGAACCGCCGGAATGGTGACAGGGAGAATTGCCAGTGTCAGAAAACGACACGGAAGGGTTTGTCGTATTCGACCGAGTACAGAAAAGCTATGACGGCGAAACGCTCGTCGTGAAGGATCTCAACCTCAGCATCGCCAGGGGCGAATTCCTGACCATGCTCGGCCCGTCGGGTTCGGGCAAGACAACCTGCCTGATGATGCTGGCCGGCTTCGAGACCGCCACCCATGGCGAGATCCTTCTCGGTGGCAGACCGATCAACAACATCCCCCCCCACAAGCGCGGGATCGGGATGGTGTTCCAGAATTATGCGCTGTTTCCGCACATGTCGGTGGGCGAGAACCTGTCGTTTCCGCTAGAGGTTCGCGGCTTCGGCCGGTCCGAACGCGAACAGAAGATCGCGCGCGCGCTCGACATGGTGCAGATGGGCGCCTTTGCCAACCGCCGTCCGGCGCAGCTGTCGGGTGGCCAGCAGCAACGTATCGCGCTGGCCCGCGCGCTGGTGTTCGAGCCCGAGCTGGTGCTGATGGACGAACCGCTGGGCGCGCTGGACAAGCAGCTGCGCGAGCACATGCAGTTCGAGATCACCCGCCTTGCCCACAATCTTGGCATCACCACCGTCTATGTCACCCACGACCAGACCGAAGCGTTGACCATGTCCGACAATGTCGCGGTGTTCGACGACGGGCGCATCCAGCAGCTGGCCCCGCCCGATGTGCTGTACGAGGAACCCCAGAACAGCTTCGTCGCCCAGTTCATCGGCGAAAACAACACGCTCGACGGGGTGATCAAGGAAATTCACGGCGATGTGGCGCTGGTGGAGCTGGACAACGGCGAAATCATCGATGCGCGCCCGGTCAACGTGACCCGCGCGGGCGAGCGCACGCGGGTTTCGATCCGGCCCGAACGGGTCGAGGCCAACAAGGAACGTCTGCACCCGGATGCCCATACCATCAGGGCCGAGGTGCTGGAATTCATCTACATGGGCGATGTCTTCCGCACCCGGCTCGAGGTCGCGGGCAATGAAAACTTCATCATGAAGTCCCGCAACGCACCCGATCAGGTGCGCCACAAGCCCGGTTCGACCATCGAGGTCGGCTGGCTGCCCAAGGACTGTCGCGCGCTCGACATGCCGTCCTGAAACCACCCGGCGCCCGGCAGGGCCGGCGCGTCACCGCAAGGCCGGGCACGACCCGGTTTAGAACCATCAACCAAGGAGGTCATTCAATGGCATTCAAGCTGAAACTCACCGGCGCGACCGCGGCCGCAAGCCTGCTGGCGCTGAGTGCAGCCCAGGCCAACGAGCCCGTTACCCTGACCATCGTGTCCTGGGGCGGGGCCTATACCGCCAGCCAGGTGCGCGCCTATCACGAGCCCTGGATGGAAATGAACCCGCATGTGACCATCATCAACGATGACGGTTCGGCAAACGCCCTTGCCGGGCTGCGGGCCCAGGCCCAGGCCGGCAACGTGACATGGGACCTCGTCGACATGCTGCCGTCAGATGCGCAGCTTGCCTGCGACGAAGGCATCATCATGCAGATCGACCATGACGCGATCCTTGCTGCGGCGCCTGACGGCACGCCTGCGTCCGAGGATTTCCTGCCTGGCAGCCTTGGCGAATGCTTCATCCCGCAGATCGTGTATTCCACCGTGCTGTCCTTCCGCCCGGATGCATTCCCCGCCGACGGGCAGCCCGAAACCATCGCCGACCTGTTCGATGTGGAAAACTTCCCCGGTCGTCGTGCGCTTCAGGATCGTCCCGGCACCAATCTGGAATGGGCGCTTTATGCCGATGGTGTGGACCCGGACGATATCTATGACGTCCTGCGCACGCCGGAAGGCGTGGACCGCGCCTTTGCCAAGCTCGACACGATCAAGGATCACATCATCTTCTGGACCGAAGGTGCCCAGGCGCCCCAGCTTCTGGCCGATGGTGAAGTCGCCTTTGCCACCGGCTACAACGGCCGGATGTTCGATGCCATCGAAGTCGAGGGCATGAATGCCGAAATCATCTGGGACGGCCAGGTGGTGGAATGGGATGGCTGGGTGGTGCCGGCCGACGGGCGCAACCTGGATGCGGTGATGGACTACCTGTATTTCGCCACCGACACCCAGCGCCTGGCAGATCAGGCCAAGTTCATCAGCTACGGCCCGGCGCGTGCGTCCTCGGCCGCGCTGGTGGGCGATCATGCCGATCTCGGCATCGACATGGGCCCGCACATGCCCACCGCGCCGGAAAACTATTTCGCGCCGATCGTGCTCGATAACGACTTCTGGGTCGATTACGGCGACGAGATGCGCGAGCGTTTCGCCAACTGGATGCTGCAGTAATCTGCCGCCAGGCCGGGCCCGCGCCATGCGGACCCGGCCAACAAGAACCGACCGGCAGCAATGGCCGGCGCCAACCGACGGGGAAGCAAGCATGGCACAGGCCGATGCCGGCGCGGCGTTCGAAGATGCGCAGACCGACTCCAGCGGCCGCCTGACAACGGCCGACGGCACCCCCCTGCGGGCGGCGCTGCGCCGGGCCGAACGGCGGCGCAAGGTTGCGGCCTTTCTTCTGGTCGTGCCACTGCTTGCGTTCATCCTGACCTTCTTTGTCTTTCCCATCGCCCAGATGATGTGGCGCAGCGTCGACAATCCGCAGGTTGTCCGGGCGCTTCCCAACACGCTGGAAGCGCTGCGCGACTGGGACGGGCGCGAATTGCCGGGCGAAGAGGTGTTTGCCGCCCTGCATGCCGACTTTGTTGTCGATTCCGAACGGCCGCGGCGCGAGCAGGCGATGGGACCGCTCGGCATCAGGCTGAACTATGAACTCAGCGCCGCCCGCAGCGCCATATCGCGCACCGCGCGCTCGGCCCCCGGTTTCGAGGCTCCGTATCGCGATGCCTTCGTCAGTTCGCACCGGCTCTGGGGCCAGCCGGAACTGTGGCGCATCATCAAGCGCGAAGGCCGGCCGCTGACCGCGTCCTACTATGTCGCCGCGCTTGACCGCCAGTACGACGAGGACGGCAGCGTGATCATGCGCGACGAGAACCGGCGCATCTATGTCTCGCTGTTCGTCCGTACCATCATGCTGTCGGTGGCAATCACCTTCCTGACCTTCCTGCTGGGCTTTCCGATCGCCTATTACCTGTCGATCCTGCCGATGCGCCATGCCAGCCTGCTGATGATCTGTGTTCTGCTGCCGTTCTGGACATCGCTGCTGGTGCGCACATCGGCATGGATCGTGCTGCTGCAACAGCAGGGGGTGATCAATTCAACCCTCGTTGCCATCGGCCTGCTGGACGACGCCAACCGTATCCAGATGATCTACAACATGACCGGCACAATCATCGCGATGACCCACATCCTGCTGCCGTTCATGGTGTTGCCGCTCTATTCGGTGATGCGCACCATCCCGCCCAGCTACATGCGCGCGGCCAAGAGCCTGGGCGCCACGCCCTTCACCGCCTTCCGCCGGGTGTATTTTCCGCAGACACTGCCGGGCATCGGGGCGGGTGGCGTGCTCGTCTTCATCATATCGATCGGCTATTACATCACCCCGGCACTTGTGGGTGGCCAGTCGGGCAGGATGATCTCGAACGAAATCGCCCGGCACATGCAGCAATCGCTCAACTGGGGCCTTGCCGCGGCATTGGGCACGATGCTGCTGGTGGGCGTGCTCGCGCTCTACTGGCTCTATAACCGGCTCGTCGGCGCCGACAGTCTGAAGCTCGGGTAAGGAGACAATCGCCATGCCCCTTCCCGCCTATGCCACGACGAAGGACAGGATCTGGTACTACACCTTCCGGGTGATCTGCTATGCCATCTTCTTTTTCCTGATGGCGCCGATTCTGGTGATGATCCCGCTGAGCTTCAACGCGCAGCCCTTCTTCACCTTCACGTCCGAGATGCTGATGCTCCGGCCCGAGGGTTACAGCCTGCGCTGGTACCAGGACTTCCTCGGCTCGGACAGCTGGATGCGTTCGATCCGCAATTCGTTCATGATCGGCATCGCGGCAACGATCCTGGCAACCACCCTCGGCACCCTGGCGGCGCTGGGCCTGTCACGGTCGGAAATGCCGTTCAAGGGTTTGGTGATGGCGCTGCTGATATCGCCGATGATCGTGCCGCTGATCATCTCGGCTGCGGGCATGTTCTTTTTCTTCTCGCAACTCAACATCGCGCAAAGCTATCTGGGTGTGGTCCTGGCCCATACCGCGCTGGGCACGCCCTTCGTGATCATCACCGTCACCGCGACGCTGGTCGGGTTCGACCATTCGCTTACCCGTGCCGCGGCCAGCCTCGGCGCCTCGCCCTCGACCACCTTTTTCCGGATCACCATGCCGCTGATCCTGCCGGGGGTGATCTCGGGGGCGCTGTTTGCCTTCATCACCTCCTTCGACGAGATCGTGATCGTGCTGTTCATCGCCGGGCCGGAACAGCGCACCATCCCGCGCGAGATGTGGTCGGGCATCCGCGAGGACATCAGCCCGACCATTCTGGCCGTGGCCACGCTGATGGTGCTGATCTCGGTCCTGCTGCTGGTGACCATCGAACTGTTGCGGCGGCGCAGCGAAAGGCTTCGGGGCCTCACCCCCGGTTGATACGAAACCCGTTCGATCACCTCGGCCGGCCAACCACGCGCGCCGGCGCTGGGGTGTCATCCGCCCATGCCGTGGATCGATGGTGCCTGACGTCGGGCCGGCTGCAAGCGTTCGGGCCTCAGCCGCGCATCCGCTTTCCTTCCGGGTCATACAACGCGTCCCGGCGGATCCTTGCCTTGCGCATCTCCCCCAGAATCTCGACCTCGACAAAGGTCCCTTCAGCGGTCAGTTCGGCAGGCAGGTAACCCATGGCGATGGAGTTGCCGGTGCGGTGACCGAAGCCGCCCGACGTCAAAAACCCCACAGCCTGCCCGTCGTGCAGGATTGCCTCGTCACCGACAACATCGGCGTCGCCCGCCTCCAGCGTGAGGACGGCAAATTTGCGGGCCGGTCCGGCCTCGTGGTCGCGCAATGCCGCCTCGCGCCCGATGAAGGGTTTCTTCCAGTCGATCAGACCGGCAAGACCGGCTTCGGCCGGGGTGAAGTCGGGCCGGTATTCGAGCCCCCACGCGCCCCAGCCCTTTTCGAGGCGCAGACTCATCATCGTGCGCAGGCCATACCAGCGCAGCCCGAGATCGTTGCCGGCGTCTTCCACGGCTTCGCTCAGTCGCAGCAGATATGCTGGCGGGCAATGGATTTCGTATCCCAGTTCGCCCGAAAAGCTGATCCGCAGCAGCAACACGGGAACACCCCCGACCACTGTTCTGCGCAGATCGCGAAAGCGCATCGCCTCCGCGCCGAGATCGTCCCGGCAGAGACGCTGCAACAGCGCGCGCGAATTCGGGCCCGACAGCGCCAGGCCGTGCCATTCATCGCTGACGTTTCGGTATTCCACGCCGTTGCGGGGCAGAAATGCCTCGAAATGACGGCGATGCGCTTCCTGCATCGCGCCCGAACCGATCACCATGTAGCGGTCCTGCTCGAGACAGCCGACACTCAGATCGCCATAGAGGCGCCCGCCCGGGGTCAGCATCGGGCACAGCGACACCCGCCCCGGTGCCGGCAGTCGACCGGCCAGGATTTCGTCAAGATACCGGGCGGCACCGGGGCCGGTGAAAAGATGCTTGCTGAAATTCGCGGTTTCGACACAGCCTGCCGCCTTCTGAACCGCATCAACCTCACGGGCGACATAGGCATGGCTGCGGTTGCGCCGGAAGCTCGGCTCCTCGAAGGCATCCTCGGGCCCGTCGGCAAACCACAGTGCATGTTCGAGGCCAAAGCCCTGCTCCATCCGTGCACCGCGGCCAACAAGCCGGTCATGAAGCGCGGTGGTCTTCTGTCGGCGACCGGCCGGCAGGGTTTCGTTGGGAAAGGTCATCACGAAGCGGCGTTCATAGTTCTCGGCACTCTTGACGGTGCCCCAGTCGGCGGTGGCAAAGGCGCCAAAGCGCGCGACATCCATGGCACCGATGTCGATCGAAGGTTCGCCCTCGATCATCCATTCCGCAATGGAGCGGCCAACACCGCCACCCTGACAGAAACCAGCCATCACCCCGACAGCAACCCAGCAATTGCGCATGCCGGGCACCGGACCGATAAGCGGGTTGCCATCGGGGCCGAAGGTGAAGGGGCCGTTGATCGCGCGCCGGATGCCTGCGGTGGCAAGCGCCGGGATACGCTCGAAGGCCAGTTCGAGCCGGTCTGCAATGCGTTCGAGATCCGGCGGCAGGAGTTCATGTCCGAAGTCCGGCGGGGTTCCCTTGACCTGCCAGGGCGTTGCGCGGGGCTCGTAAGTGCCAAGCAGCAGGCCCTGCCGTTCGCGGCGGAAATAGATATTGGCCTCATAATCGATACCGCAGGGCAGCCGGCCGGGATGGTTGGCAACTTCGGGTATCGCCTCGGTCAGAAGGTAATGGTGCTCCATCGGCTGGACCGGCAGCGAAACGCCTTGCATCCTGCCGACCTCCCGCGCCCACAGCCCGCCGCAGTTCACCAGGATTTCGGCATGGATGCGCCCGCGCGGGGTAATCACATCCCAGCTTCCGTCCGGACGCTGGGCGGTCTCGATCACCGGGGTATGGGTGAAGTAGCTTGCACCCAGCCGGCGCGCTGCCTTTGCAAAGGCGTAGGTGGCGCCGGAGGGGTCAAGATCACCGTCCTGCTCGTCCCACAATGCCGCGAGATAATGGCCGGGGTCGATCAGGGGGTGGCGTTCGGCCACCTCTCTGGGGCTGATGAATTCCTGACGCAGCCCCATGTACCGGGCCTTGGAGCGTTCGCGCTTGAGATAGTCATACCAGTCACGGTTCGAGGCCAGGTAGAAGCCCCCGGTTATGTTCAACCCGACGCTGTGGCCGCTGAGTTCCTCGATCTCGCGATAAAGGTCGATCGTGTAGCTTTGCAGCCGGCTTATGTTCGGGTCCGAGCTTATGGTGTGTATCTGGCCGGCCGCATGCCAGCTCGATCCCGAGGTCAGTTCGTCGCGTTCCAGAAGTACCGCGTCGGTCCAGCCGTACTTTGCCAGGTGGTAGAGGATGGAACAGCCCACCACACCGCCGCCGATCACGACGACCCGCGTGTGTCCGG
This sequence comes from Paracoccaceae bacterium, assembly GCA_007128865.1. Classification (GTDB taxonomy): domain Bacteria; phylum Pseudomonadota; class Alphaproteobacteria; order Rhodobacterales; family Rhodobacteraceae; genus Rhodobaculum. The sequence goes on along the minus strand of SKWP01000162.1, from coordinate 6,392 downwards.
GCAGGGTGCGTCCATCGCCTGAATTGTCGGTTGCTGTCTGTGTCACGGTCATGCCCTCCGTTCCTGAGTGCCGGTGATGGCCGTTATCCGGTCGCTGGCGGCCTCGTCGCGCATGATCCGCAAGACCCAGCCGCGCAGATGGTCGGCCTTGTCGCGGTCCACGCCCAGCTGCCATTCGGTCGGGCCGATGCGCCAAACAAGGGTTGGCTGTCCTGCCAGCAGGGTGCGGCGAAATCCGCCCGGCACGATGCCGCCGGGCTCCAGCGCAAGAAAGCCGATCTGGCGCAAGAGGTCTTCCGCCCCCTCGCCACGCAGCCCGAAGCGCGAGATGCGGCTCGACTGCGCGCAGGCATGCAGACAGCGATCAGGAAAGGCGCGCAGCACGGCTGCCGCAAGCGCGGCCTCATCGTCCTGATCGCAGGACAGCAGCCATGACCTTGGCGAAATCCAGTGCAGCATTCTGCCCCGGTGCGTCTCGGTCTGCCATGGCTGCATCGGCACCGGCAGCCCGAGCAGCCGGCCAAGCGGTTCGGATACCGCCCTGGCCTCGACTGCAGCGGTCAGCAACAATGCCCCACCGGCCGGCAAGGGCAAGAAATCAACCGCACCGCTCCCGAATACCCGGCCGTGCAGCGTTTCCCGGGCTTCTAGCCCTGTCATCCCTGTGGCATCGATCATTGACTCAACCTCCGGTTTTCGGGGTCGAGAAAGACGGTGCTGCAGACCTCTGCCACCGAAACCTCGCCCTCCGAATAGACGCGAACCCGCTCACCCATGCGGCTGCGGCCGGCTTCGAGCAGCGCCAGCGCGATGGGTCCGCCGCAGGCATCGCTGTGGCATGCCGATGTCACCTGACCGATAGTCGGGCAGGGCGGCCTTGCCTTGCCGTCGCACAGGATGCGCCCCCCGCCCTCAGCCGGCCCGAGACCGCGCGGAGGCCAACAAGCTGCTCTCGCCTCGCGCCGCCGGCGCCGGGAAGCGCAAGCGCGCGCTTGCCGATGAAACCCGCCTGCTTGCGCGCGATCAGCGCCCCGAAACCAAGATCATCGGGGGTGGTTCGGCCGTTGGTTTCGGTGCCGAGGTGGATGTATCCCTTCTCGATCCACAATTGCAGCCAGGCCTCCAGACCCACGGGACGGCCCCCCATTGCCAGGGCATGGTCCAGCATCCGGCCAAGCAGCGGCGCAGCGTCGCGAGCCGGCACCGAAACCTCGAATTGCACCTCACCGGTGAAACTGACACGCGCGATGCGCGCCGGCAGTCCCGCAACCCGGCCTTCGGCAACCGACATGTGCGGCAGTTCGGAGTCCGTCATCGGGAATTCCGGTTCCAGCATCGACAACAGCGCCCGCGCCTGCGGTCCCGCCAGCGCCAGCGTGGCCCATTGGACCGTCACATCGCTGATGGAAACCCGCAGCTCGGGCCATTCCGTCTGGTGCCAGCGCTGCAGCCAGCGCGCGACATGGCCGGCGTTGGCCGAACTCGGACCGGCCAGAAAAAGGGTCTCGTCAAGACAGGCGACAACCCCGTCATCCAGGATGGTTCCGTTTTCGTTCAGCATCAGCCCATAGCGTATTCGCCCCCGGCGGAGACGGGTCAGATCAACGGCATAGAGCCGGTCAAGAAAGCTGCGGGCGTCGGGACCGGCGACCTCGATCTTGCCCAGGGGCGACGCGTCGAAAACGCCGACACACTGGCGCACCGCCTGCTTTTCGGCAGCGACCGCTGCATCACGGTCTGCGCCGTTGCCGCCATACCAGTCCGGGCGCTGCCAGCCGAAGTCCTCCATGATGGCCCCGACGCGATGATGAACGGCGGCGGCCGGAAGCTGCCGGCGCGGTTCGTGGCAATCACCCTGGCGCAGATGCGCGATGGTCCCCATGCGCATGGCGATGGCAGGTGGCCGAAGCCGGGTGGCGCCAACTGCCGCCGGATCCCGGCCGGTCAGATCGGCAAGGACAGCCATGCCGTTGGCCGTCGCAGTCCTGCCCTGGTCTGTGCCCATGCCAAGGGTGGTATAGCGTTTCAGGTGTTCCGGGTGGACATAGTTTTCGCGCACGGCAAGGTGCAGATCACTCAGCTTCACGTCATTCTGGATATCCACCCAGACACGGCTGTCCCTGGCGCGCCGGGCCCGCCAGGGGCCAGTCAGGCCGCCAACCGCCAGGTCCATACTTGCAACAGGGCCTTCGATGGCCGGGCCGGGCGTTATCCCGAGGTGGGTCGGAGCAGCATGACCCTGCGCCAGTGCCGCCTGGAGCCCGACTGCCCCGGTCACGCTGCCCGCCACGAGCCAGGGAACGGTGCCGTCGCTGGCAATCATGGGTGCGGTTGCGAAGGCCGGTTCGGTATCGGCCTGAAAGGCCACCCGGAGATCCGCCTGCGCGGCCAACTGCCGGGCCGGGATTGTCCCGGCCGTCACCGCCAGGGCATCGCAGGCTATGCGCCGGTCCTGTCCCGACGCCAGGACGGAAATCCAGCGCAGCCCGCTCCGCCCGCCGTTGCCTGTGCATTCGGCCTTGAAAAGGCAGGGCACGCCGCGGGATTCGGCCACGACGGAAAGGGGCGCGGAATTGCGCGGGCGCGTATCCGCCAGCACGGCAAGCTCCATACCCGCCTGACGGGCCACAAGCGCGGTCAGCGCGCCCTCGTCATTGTTGGTCAGGATCGCAAGCCGCCGGCCAGGCGCCACGCCGTAGCGCCCGATGAGCCCCGCACCGCCCGCGCCAGAAAGATGCCGGGGCGATCATTGTCGGCAAACGGCATCGGGCGGTCATGCGCGCCGGTTGCCAGGACAACCGCACGGGCGCGCAGTTTCCAGATCCGTTCGCCGACAAGCCCCCGGTCGTCGCGCAGGGCCTGCAGCAGGGTGAACATCCCGCCCTCATAGGCGCCGGTTGCCGTGGTGTCGGGAAGCCATCTGTGACCGTTGGCGCAAAGCCCGGCGACAACGGATGCGGCCCAGTCGATGCCCGGCTGGCCGTCGATGCGCGTTTCTTCCCACAGCAGGCTTCCACCAGCCTGCGGCCGGGCGTCGGCAAGCAGGACACGCCGACCGGCCCGGCCAGGGCTCGCGCGGCCGCAAGTCCGGCCGGACCGGCACCGATCACCAGAACATCGCAGCTGTCATGGCGCATTTCGCGACGACGCGGATCGGGCGCGGCTTCGACGCTTCCATGGCCTGTCATTGACCAGATTGCGCCTTCGTACCAGCTCCAGCCCGGCCACTTGAAGGTCTTGCAATAAAAGCCCGCGGGCAGGAAGCCGGCCAGGGCCTGGACAGGCGCCAGCGGATCCAGCCGCGGACCAGCCCGGCCGGACAGGGTTTCGGCCTCCATGCCTTCGACCAGCGGCACCAGCCCGGCCCTGGCACAAGGATCGGAGCCATGCCCGTCTCTGACCCTGAACAACCCGTTGGGATCCTCGGGGCCCAGCGCCATGATCCCGCGCGGGCGGCGAAGCCTGGTGCTGCGCGCCACGACCCGCACTCCGTTGGCGACAAGCGCCGAGGCCAGGCTGTCGCCGTCAAATCCCTGCATGTGATGTCCGTCCAGCCGGAAGGACACAGGGCGGGCGCGGTTTATCCTGCCGCCCTGATCGAGCCGGTATCCGCCACTCACGAGCTGAACTCCGGCAGCGGAACGGGCATCGCCGGCGGCGGAGCGACATCGAGTATCGCATGGCTGGCCGTGCAGCGCCGCACCCGGAACCAGTGACCGCAGCCGGCGGCGCAGCACCGGTCCTCGATCACGGCGCCCTCGGGGTTGGACCGGAAGAACAGCCGCCCGGTCCACTCCGGGTCGGAAAGCTGCAAAGGATCGGACGGGCGCGGCGGCAGCGCCTCGCCGCCGTAGAACAGTTCATCCTCATGACGCTCGACCTGACAATGCGGACAACGAATGACGATCATGGCGCCCCCTAATGTGCGATGCCGGAAGCCGCAGCCTCGTCGACCAGCGCGTTCAGGCGAAAGCGTTCCAGGCCGAAGGCTTCGGCGAGTGCATGCTGCCGGCCGGTGGCAACGGCGTGGGCCAGCAGGAGTCCACCGGCCGGGATCGCCTTGAACCCGCCCGTACCACAACCGCAGTTCAGGTGCAGGTTGGGCACCGGACTGGGGCCGATGATCGGCGACCGATCCGGCGTGATGTCGACCACACCGGCCCAGTGGCGCATGAGCTTGAGCGAGGAAAACGCCGGGAACATTTCCACCACGGCAGCAACGACCTTTTCGATGCTCGGATAGGTGCCGCGCTGACTGAAGCTCTGGTACAGGTCCATGATCCCGCCAATGACCAGTTCGCCCTTCCGTGTCTGGTTCACATAAGCGCCGGTGGCAGGCGAGATCACCACATGGTCAAGACAGCGCCGCACCGGTTCGGTGACCATGGCCTGCAGGATGTGGCTGGTCATGGGCAGCGGAAAGCCGGCCATGGCCGTTACCCTGGCGGTCCACGCAGCGGCCGCGACACCCATGCGCCCGCAACCGATGGTGCCTCGGCTGATCTGCACAGCCGTCACGCAGCCGCCGTTCATGACAAGACCCTCGACGGCACAATTCTGGATGATGTCCACCCCGAGCCGGTCGGCAGCGCGGGCGTATCCCCAGGCCACGGCATCATGCCGGATGGTGCCGCCACGACGCTGCGGGAATGCGCCGATCACCGGGTAGCGTGCATCTGCGGCCGGGTTCAGCGCCGGCAGCATGCGCCTTGCTTCGGCACTGTCCACGATCACCCCGTCAATGCCGTTGCACTGCATCCAGTTCGCCTTGTGTCGGGCGGTTTCCATCTGGTGCAGGTCGTGGATCAGAAACAGCCAGCCACGCTGCGAAAGCATGATGTTGAAGTCGAGTTCCCGGCCCAGCCCCTCGTACACCCGCAGGGACAGGTCATAGAGCGCGGCACTTTCAGGATACATGTAGTCGGATCGCACGTTGGTGGTATTGCGCCCGGTATTGCCGCCACCGATCCAGCCACGTTCCAGCACCGCGACGTCGGTCAGACCATGCTCTCCTGCAAGGTAGTAGGCCGTCGCCAGCCCATGCCCGCCGCCGCCGACGATCACCGCCTCGTAACTGCGGCGGGGTTCCGGATTGCGCCACGCCTGCGGCCATCCGCGATGACCCGACAATCCCTGACGCAGGAGGTTCAGAAAGGAATGGCGCATGGATACACAGCTCATCCGTGGCCGCGGGATACTGGTCTTATCGGGATGGCGGGACGGTCAGCCGGCGGTTGCCGGCCCGCTTCGTCGATGAAGCTCGGCGACACGCGCCACGGCGTCCGGGTCGAGTTCAAAGCCCAGCCCCGGAGCCGTCAGCACCGCCAAGGAGCCCTGTTTGGGGCGCCTGTCGGGTCGAGCGATGATGTCCCATTCCAGAAAGGCGATCATGTTCTGGTTGCCATCGTCGAGGTTCGGGCATGTTGCCGCCAGCTGATGGGCGGCACATGCGGTGATCCCGGTTTCGTACAGGCCGCGAATGCAGATGTTCAGCCCGGCAGCTTCGGCGACACGGGCGAGGGCGGCCATGCCGGCAAGACCTCCGGTCTCGTGAGGGCCGATCACGATCAGGTCCGCAGCGCCGCTCCGGCAGACCTCGAAAGCCTCGAACGGCGTGAACACCCACTGGTCTGCGGCGATACCCACGGTCGAGACCGCACGGATCTGCGCCAGTGCCGGGATGCTTTCGCAATTGCAGGGTTGTTCGACGAACTCGAGGTCATGCGGCGCCATTCGGGCAATGGCCTGCCGCGCCGCCAGCGGCGACCAGGATTCGTTCGGATCGATGCGAAGGCGCGCCCGGGGCCCGATGGCCTCGCGGACCCGAGCCACCGTTTCCACATCCTCTTCGAGACCGCGACCACCCTTGATGTAAATGACGTCAAGGCCGTTTGCCGCCAACCTGCCCGCCTCGGCGGCAATTTCCGCTGCATCGGCGCCCATCGCAAAGCCATGATACCCGATACGGTCGTGAACCGCCCCACCCAGAAGCGCATGCACCGGCCGCTCGGCCGCCTTGCCCATGATATCCCACAATGCCATCTCGATTCCGGCCAGAAGCCGGCCGGCGAAGCGGGGGCAAGACCACGGCACGAAACGACCGGCATCGGACCGTGCGGGTCGTGATGCCGAATCCTTCAGATGCGGAACCCGTTCGATCGGTTCGGTCGGCCATGCGCGATCATGAAACGGCCTGCGGCCCGCCGGGATCGACCGGATCGGCGGAATACGATTTCAGCTCTGCGTGTGCATCCGGTAGCCGGGGTGAAAAACCAGCTTGACAGAGGTGATGATCCGATCCTCGTGCCGCGTCCTGCGGTCGAGCACCAGCAAGCCCTCACCGACACCGCATGCCAGCACCGATGCTTCGCGTTGCGTGGCCGCAATGGCCG
>SKWP01000187.1 GCA_007128865.1 Paracoccaceae bacterium | reverse complement strand
TAGATGCGCCCGCCCTCGATCGCCCATTCCAGATCCTGCGGGCTGTCGAAATAGGTCTGCGCCTTTGTCCCCAGCTGCGCCAGTTCCGCCACCTCGGCCTCGGACAGGCTGACCGCGCGGCGCTTGTCCTCGGGCATGGGGCGGTTGACCGTGCCCTTGCCCTCGCGAACCGTGATCACCTGCTTGTCCGACAGGTGATGCGACAGCACCGCGCCGGACGCATCCAGCACCCAGTTGTCGGGGCTGACATCGCCGCCCACCACCGCCTCGCCCAGGCCCCACGAGGCCGACAGCAGCATCCGGTCGCGCCGATGGTCCAGCGGGTTGGCGGTAAACAGCACGCCCGAGCGTTCGGCATCGATCATCCGCTGCACCACCACCGCGATGCCGATCTCGGTCGTGTCCAGCCCCACCCGCTTGCGATAGCTCACGGCGCGCGGGTTCCACAGCGAGGCCCAGCAGCCGCGCACGGCCTCGGCCACGGCTTCCGGCCCGTCGATGTTGAGGAAGCTGTCATGCTGGCCCGCGAAGCTGGCGCCCGGCAGATCCTCGGCCGTGGCAGAAGATCGAACCACCACCAGCCCCGCGCCGATATCGGCATAGGCCGCGGCAATGGCGTCGGCCACATGCGGCGGGATGCTGCCGGCCAGAAACTGGTCCTTCAGTGCCTGAGCGGCATCGGCCAGCGCCTCGGGGTCGTCGGCGGGCACATCCTCGACCAGATGCCGCACGGGTTCGTCAAACCCGTTATGTGCGACGAAATCGCGATAGGCCTGCGTCAGCACCGCAAAGCCCTCGGGCACCGGCAGCCCGGCGCCCAGCATTGCCCCAAGGCTCGCCCCCTTGCCGCCGGCCAGCGGCAGATCGGCGCTGCCGATGATGTCGAGATTGGCGGTCAGGTCCTTCGGATCGATCGTCATGATCAGATACCCCTCAACGAGGCATGGGCGGTACAGGGGGCCATCAGGGCCTTGCGGCGTCACCATGCCGGTCACTCGAAGACGCGGCATCCTGTCACGCTGATTGCCGGTCTGCCTTGACCTGCCTCAAGTTGCCGGCACCCTTGCGGCCGGGCGCATGGCTGCCTGGCGCCGATCGAACCGCAGACGCCCTGTGCCTCGGCGCAGTTGGTCCGGCATGATGCGGATCCGGTCTTGTCGGCACGATTTGCCAACGATCCTTCCCTGCCGGTGCTTCCCGAACGGATCAAGCGGTTCCGGTCAGAGTTGCGCAAGCCTGCCTTCCCGCGCGCAACGCAGGCAATGGCCGGTTCGGGGCCGGCGCGACCGCGCCAGCGGTCCGGGCAGCGCGCGAAATCAGCCGATCGGGGCTCGGGGCGCTTGTGCATCCTCTTGCCGAGGGCCGGTGTCGGCTTCGGCACGGGCCGATTCCCAGGCCAGCATCGCGCGCTTGACCGGCAGGCCCCAGCGATAGCCCCCCAGCGCGCCGCCCTTGCGGATGACCCGATGGCAGGGGATCACGAAGGCCAGCGGATTGCGCCCCACCGCGGTTCCGACCGCGCGTACCGCGGCGGGCCGGCCGATGGCGCGGGCAATGTCGGCATAGGTCGTGACGGCGCCGGGCGGAATTTGCAGCAGCGCCTCCCAGACCTTGATCTGGAACGGCGCGCCCCATGCATGCAGATGCAGCGGCCGGTTGCCGGTGCCGAGGGCGGCAGCGATCAGACCGGCGGTGCGCCCGTCATCCGGAACAAGCCTTGCCTGCGGCCAGCGTGCGGCCAGATCGGCCAGCGCCGCCTCCGTGCCCTCCGCGTCGGCAAAGGCCAGCCCGCACAATCCATGTTCGCTGGCCAGACCCGCTGCCGGGCCGAAAGGGGTGTCCGCCACCCCCTGCCACAGCGTCAGGCCGGCACCGGCACGGGCATAGCTGCCGGGGCTCATGGCTTCCCAGCGCAGGAACAGATCGTGCAGCCGTCCGGTTCCCGACAGGCCGGTTGACAGCGCGACATCAAGCAGGCTGTGCCGGTCGGCCAGCAGGCGGCGGGCATGATCCAGCGCCAGATACTGCTGGTATCGCTTTGGCGAAACCCCGACCCAGCGGCTGAACAGGCGCTGGAAATGCGCGCCGGACATGCCCAGCCGTGCCGCCAGGTCATCCAGCGGCAGTGCCTGTCCGCCGGCCGCATCGATGATGGCAATGGCACGGGCGACCACCCGGTAGTGATAGCTGCCCGTTTCGCCGGATGCCTGCCCGGTCTGTTCCATGCCGCCCTCCGTTACCTCGGATCACCGGAATAGCCCGATCCGCGCCCGTCTTGCGACCCGGTTTCTGCGCATTTGCCACATCGCGGCGGCGCATCCCGGCCGGGGCGCTTTGGCCCTTGCCCGCCGTGCGCGGCCGGGCGATAGGGGGCGCATGGCGGCGCAACTCGACTATCACCGCATGCATGCGGCGTTTTCCCGGTTCAGGGCCGCCGAGGCCGAACCGAAGGGCGAGCTGGAGCATGTCAACGCCTTCACGCTGCTGGTGGCGGTGGCGCTGTCGGCGCAGGCGACCGATGTCGGGGTGAACAGGGCCACGCGCGGGCTTTTCGCCATTGCCGACACGCCCGAAAAGATGCTGGCACTGGGCGAGGAGGGGCTGATCGCCCATATCCGTACCATCGGGCTTTACCGCAACAAGGCCCGCAACGTGATGAAACTCAGCCGGATTCTGGTCGAGGACTACGGCGGCGCGGTGCCGTCGTCGCGCGCCGCGCTGCAGTCGCTGCCGGGGGTGGGGCGCAAGACCGCCAATGTGGTGCTCAACATGTGGTGGGGGATGCCGGCGCAGGCGGTGGATACCCATATCTTCCGGGTCGGCAACCGCAGCGGTCTGGCCGTGGGCCGCACCGTCGAGGCGGTGGAACGCGCCATCGAGGATCACGTCCCGGCCGAGTTCCAGCGTCACGCCCATCACTGGCTGATCCTGCACGGCCGCTACATCTGCAAGGCCCGCAAGCCCGCCTGCGGGGCCTGCATCATCCGCGACATCTGCGCCTTCGAGGACAAGACCGAATGAAACGCTTTCAGGTGGTCGGCATCGGCAATGCCATGGTCGACATTCTTGCCCATGCCGGGGATTCCTTTCTCGCCGAAAACGGCATCACCAAGGGCATCATGCAACTGATCGACATGGATCGCGCGGTTGCGCTTTACGACCGTATCGGCCCCGCGCGCGAGGTTTCGGGCGGATCGGCCGCCAACACCATCGCCGGGATTGCCCATCTGGGCGGGCGCACCGCCTATGTCGGCAAGGTCCGTGACGACCAGCTTGGCGCCATCTTCGCCCATGACCTGCGCGCGCAGGGGGCGGTGTACCAGACCGTCATGGCGCCGAAGGACTGGCCGCACGAGACCGGGCGCTGCATCGTGCTGGTGACGCCGGATGGCGAACGCTCGATGAACACCTATCTCGGCGCGACCGAATTCCTGCATCCCGACGACATCGACCCGGCGATGATGGCCGATGCCGAATGGCTGTATCTGGAAGGCTACCGTTTTGACGGGCCCGACAGTCACGAGGCCTTCGCCCGCGCCATCGATGCCGCCCGCGCTGCCGGTGGCCGGGTTTCGCTGACGCTGTCCGATCCGTTCTGCGTCGAACGGCACCGCGATGCCTTCCGCGACATGATCCGCGACAGCGTCGATCTGCTGTTTGCCAACCGCGCCGAGCTGACCGCCATGTATAGCGCCGACAGTTTCGCGCAGGCCCGGCGCGCGGCGGCTGCCGAGGTGGAAACCGTGGTTGCCACCGATTCCGAAAACGGCGTTTACCTGCTGCGCGATGGCATGGAATTCCATGTGCCGGCGGTGCCGACCCGCGTGGTCGACGCCACCGGTGCCGGCGACCTGTTCGCCGGTGCATTCCTGTGGGCGATGTGCGAGGGGCATGCCCCGGAAAACTGCGCGCGGATGGGCAATATTGCGGCTTCGGAGGTGATCAGCCACATCGGCGCACGGCCCGAATCGGACCTGCGCGCCCTGTTTCGCAGCCACGGCGTGCTCTGATCGGCAAGGCCGTCGCCGGAACGGCGGCTTTTCCGGTCATTCGGTTCGGCGCCGTGGTGGCTGGACTGCGCCGCCAGCCCGTGCGCGGCCTTGGCTGGCCTGCGTGGTGGTGCGGATGTGGTCCCGGCGCGCGCTCAGTACCGGATGCGGCACCGGCTGTGTTGACGCATTCAGCATGCCGGCGGCGGCAATCGCCCATGCCAGGGACCAGATCAGAGCCGAAGCTGTCATCATGCCGGGCAAGCATTCGGCCAGCAGCCGGCAAAGTACCG
>SKWP01000359.1 GCA_007128865.1 Paracoccaceae bacterium | reverse complement strand
TCGCCGCCAATCCGGGTCTGCCCGAGGGGGACGAGATCGCCCGCCAGACCGGCCGACGGTTCGATGTCATCGACGGTTCGGTGCCGTCGGTGGGGCGTTTTCCGGCCGGGTGCCGGTTCCGCAACCGCTGTCGCCACGCCAGCGCGCAATGCGCCCACGAGCCGCCGGCAACCGAGATCGGCGGCAGCCACTGGGTGAAATGCTGGCATCAGGTCGGAACGGAGGGCGGGCCATGAGCGCCCTTGTCGAGGTCGGCGGGCTGCATTTCCGCTATGGATCGGGGCGGCCGGCGCCGGGCGCCGACTGGACGCTGGCCGACATCAGCCTGAGCCTGCAGCAGGGCGCCACGCTCGGCATCGTCGGCGAATCCGGATCGGGCAAATCGACCCTGATCCGCCTCATGTGCGGGCTGCTTGCACCGTCGAGCGGAACGCTGGCCTTTGATGGCCGTCCGGTGGCAGACTGGCTGCGGGACGACCGGCGCGCGTTTCTGGCGCGCAACCAGATCGTGTTCCAGAACCCGCGCCGCTCGCTGGACCCGCGCATGACGGTGGCCCGCGCCATGGCCGAGCCGGTGCGCGCGCTCGATCGGCGCGAACCGGCGCGCGCGGAGCTGATTGACAGCCTGTCCCGCGTTGGCCTGCCGGCAGAGTTCCTCGACCACCATCCGCACCAGCTTTCGGGCGGCCAGCTTCAGCGCGTGGCCATCGCGCGCGCGCTGTCGGTGCGACCCGCGGTGCTCTATGCCGACGAGCCGACAAGCGCGCTGGATGTTTCGGTTCAGGCGCAGGTGCTCAACCTGCTGATGGACCTGCGCGAGAGCCTCGGGCTGGCGCTGGTGATGGTGACGCACAACCTCGCGGTTGTCGCGCGGCTGACCGAGACCGTCGTCGTGCTGAACCGCGGACGCATCGTCGAGGCCGGCCCCACCGACCGCGTGCTGGGAGCGCCCCGCAACCCCTATACCGCGGCGCTGGTGGGCGCTGCCCTTGATGTCAGCCTGTCCCGCTCGGGTGGCATTTCCGCAGGAGGATCAACGCAATGACCGCCGGACAGACAACCCTGGGCATGGATGCGGATTTCGCCATGGCCGGGCGTGTCGCGCTGGTGACCGGCGGCGCCAGGGGGATCGGTGCGGCGACCGCGCGGCGGTTCGTGCGATCCGGCGCGCGCGTCGCGATCACCCGGCTTGACGATGCCCCAAGCGCTGCCGCCGCGGCCGCACTGGTCGAGGAACTCGGCGCCGATGCCCTGGTCGAACTCGTGGCCGATGCCGCCGACGATGCGGCGACCGCGGCCGCCGTGCACGAGGTTTCCCGCCGCTTCGGGGCCGCGCCGGATACGCTGGTGATCAATGCCGCCGATGTGAGCAAGGCGCCATGGCAGGATATCGACATTGAAGCCTGGGAAAGGATGATGGCGGTCAACCTGCGCGGGGCCTTCGTTGCCTGCCGCCATGCGGTGCCGGCAATGCGGGCGGCCGGTTATGGAAAGATCATCACCATCGGGTCGGTGATGGCACATATCGGCGATCCGCGTGCGCTTCACTACGTCACCACCAAACATGGGTTGATCGGCTTTACCCGGTCGCTGGCCCGGGCAGAAGGTCCGGCAGGCGTGCGGGTCAACTGCGTGGTGCCCGGCGCGATCGCCTCGGAGCGGCATTTCGAGGAAGGCGGCAAGGCAGAACTCGGGCGGCTATCCAGCCTTCAGGCCATCCCGGTGCGCGGCTGGCCTGACGACATTGCCGCGGCCTGCCAGTTCCTGGCCAGCCGCGCGGGGGATTTCATTACCGCGCAGGTCCTGACCGTGGACGGCGGATGGTCGAACTACTGATGGCCCGCGACGGGCGGGCGAGAGAGGGACAGAATGCAGTATCGCAGGCTTGGCACGACCGACATCATGGTCTCGGAAATGGCGCTGGGCTGCTGGCCCTTTGCCGGCGGGGCCTATTGGGGCGATCAGCGCGACGAGGATTCGATCGCCACCGTTCACGCGGCGCTCGACAACGGCATCACCTTCTTCGATACCGCCGAAGGTTATGAGGATGGCGCCTCCGAACGCGTACTCGGAAAGGCCCTGGTGAGGCGACGCGACAAGGCGGTGATTGCCACCAAGGTATCGAAAAAGAACCTCGCTCCGGCCGACGTTGCCGCGGCCTGCGAGCGCAGCCTGAAGGCCCTCGGCACCGACTGGATCGACCTTTACCAGATCCACTGGCCCAACCATGACATACCCCTTGCCGAAACCGTCGGCGCGCTGCAACGGCTCAAGGAGGCCGGCAAGATACGCGCCATAGGCGTTTCGAATTTCGCGGTGCGCGATCTGACCGACATGCTTGCCCTGTCGGAGTGCGTGACCGACCAGATGCCGTTCAGCCTTCTGTGGCGGGTGATCGAACGCGAGGTTCAGCCGCTTTGCATCAGCCGCGACGTCGGGCTGATCTGCTACAGCCCTCTGGCGCAGGGCCTGCTTACGGGGCGCTACGGAAATGCCGACGCGGTACCCGAAGGGATCGCGCAATCGCGCTGGTATTCCGGCAACCGGCCGGCAACCAACCATGACGAGCCCGGGGTCGAGGCCGAGGTATTCGAGGCCATCGCCACGTTGCGCGGACTGGCCGAGGAATGCGGTCTGCCGATGGCGATCATGGCGCTTGCCTGGGTAAAGGCGCAGCCGGGCGTCACGTCCTATCTTGTCGGGGCACGAACTCCGACCGAACTGGACTGGAACCTTCCCGCGGCCGAAGCCTCGCTTTCCGCCGACATGATCGCCCGTCTTGCGGCCGCGACCGACACGGTCAAGGACCGTATCGGCCCAAACCCGGACATGTGGCTTTCGCCGGGCCGGATGCGGTAGCGATGCTTCCCGCGCCGGCCGTTGGCGGTTTCACCACACGGTGAAGCCGCCATCGACGACGAGGTTGTGCCCTGTCACCCAGGCAGCCGCCGGAGAGGCAAGGAATGCGACCGCGCCGCCCAGATCGGTGGGATATCCGCTGCGCTGGAGCGGGTATTTCTCGTTCATGGTTGTGCGCAGCTTTGAATCCCCCCCCTTCCGCCACGGCATCTTTTCCATGTACGGGTCGTCATCGGGAAGGGGAAAGCCGCCCGGACTGACGGCATTCACCGTGATCCCGTGAGAACCCAGCTTCGCGGCGAGATACCGCATGAGCCCGACGCTGGCGTGCTTTGCAGCGGTATAGGCCGCGCAATCGAGGCCGGGGCGACGGTTCTTCGGGTTCGGTGCCACGATGCCGTACATCGATGCGATAATGATGATCCGGCCATAGCCGCCTTCGATCATGCCCGGCACCAGCACCTGCGCCAGACGGTTGGCCGAAACGACATTCAGGTGATAGGTATCCAGCCAATGCTGCGTGGTCTGGGTTTCCCAGGCGCCATCCCACGGATCGCCGCCGGCATTGTTCACGATGATGTCAAAGCTCCGGCCGGAAGCCGCAAGCCCGTCATATGTCGCCTCGTCCATGAGGTCGGCGACGATGTGGTCATGCCCGGCTCCCAGTTGCGCCACCGTGTCGAGCAGGAACTTCTCGGTTCGTGCCATCACCGTAACCCGCGCGCCCTGCGCGGCAAGGGCCGCGGCCATGGCACGACCGAGATGGGTCCCTCCACCGGTGACGAGGGCCGTGCGGCCGGAAAGGGAAAACCCCTCCGGCAAGGGAACGCTGCGGGTATCTGCGGTCAAGGTAACCTCCATGGGCCTGCCGTGGACCGAGGTTCATTCAGACAACGCGACGGCGCAAGACGGTCAGGTTTCGCGGAGAGAAACCATCCCGGAGCACACGCGCGGAAGAACGCCGGCTGCTACCCCGGATACAGGCCTGGCACATTACGGTTCGCCGGAAGGGTTATGGCACCCAGGTGCCGCCCCCTGCCCCATTGGGTTGCCGGCAGGCAGGCCAATCCGGATGTTCAACCGGCCCTTCCCATGGCCGTGAAGGGTTCCTGCGGGCTCGGTGCATTCGTGACCACCCCGCCGGTTTGATCCCGACAAGCGGCCGCCGTTCCACCCTCCGGAATTCCCCGGCGCATTCCCCGCACCGGTTCGCCCTAGGCTGGGTGCATCCGATGAACGCGAGGCCGGCGGAAGGCGATACCTCATGGCAACCCGGCAATCCGATTTATGGAGGCACCGATGACGCGAGAGCGCGCTTATTCCAACCCCACCGACCTCGGACCGGTCGAAACCGGACCTGTCCCGCGGTGCCATGGCGGTGCACGCTGGGTGCGCGTGGATCAGGTGGACCTCGACACCCTGCC
>SKWP01000300.1 GCA_007128865.1 Paracoccaceae bacterium | reverse complement strand
GCAGCGATGCGGCGATGGCGATTGTCACCCAGTTCGTGTTCGAACCCGAGCCGGTGATCGAATGGACAGCGCGGTTGCGCCGCGAGGGTATCGGGCTGCCGGTGCATGTGGGTGTGGCCGGACCCGCCAAGCTGCAGACGCTGATCCGCTATGCCGTGGCCTGCGGTGTGGGGCCGTCGCTGCGGGTGTTGCAGAAGCGCGCGCGCGATGTCACCCGGCTGGTGGTTCCGTTCGAGCCGACCGATCTGGTCGCGGCGCTGGCCCGGCAGGCCGCCGAAAGGCCGGATCTGGGCATCGAGGCGCTGCATCTGTTCCCGCTGGGCGGGATCGCGGCCAGTGCCGACTGGGCTGCCGCCCGGGGTGGCCAACAGACGGCCGCGGCAGCGCGTGCCTGATTTCAGGGAGGGCCGGGCATGACCCGCACCGTTGTCGAATCCGCCACCAGAAGCGTTGTCATCGGCTTTGACGAGCCGTTCTGCGTGATCGGTGAGCGCATCAACCCCACCGGCCGCAAGAAGCTGGCGGCCGAACTGGAGGCCGGCGATTTCTCGACCGTCGAGAAGGACGCGCTGGAACAGGTCGCCTGCGGGGCGATGGTGCTCGATGTCAATGCCGGGGTGGTCTACAACTCCAACCCCGACCCCAACCAGACCGAACCGCCGCTGATGCGACAGATGATCGAGCTGGTTCAGGGGCTTGTCGATGTGCCGCTGTGCATCGACAGTTCGGTGCCCGGCGCGCTTGAGGCGGGGCTGGAGGCGGCGCGGGGCCGGCCGCTGCTGAACTCGGTGACCGGCGAGGAAGAGCGGCTTGAGGCGATCCTGCCGCTGGTCAGGAAATACAACGTGCCCGTGGTGGCGATATCGAACGACGATACCGGGATTTCCGAAGACCCCGACGTGCGCTTTGCCGTGGCCCGCAAGATTGTCGAGCGCGCCGCCGATTTCGGCATTCCGGCGCATGACATCGTGGTGGACCCTCTGGTGATGCCGGTGGGCGCCATGGCCAGCGCCGGGCAGCAGGTGTTCGCGCTGGTGCGGCGGCTGCGCGCGGAACTGGGCGTGAACACCACCTGTGGCGCGTCGAACATCAGCTTCGGGCTGCCCAACCGCCACGGCATCAACGCCGCGTTCCTGCCGATGGCCATCGGGGCGGGTATGACCAGCGCGATCATGAATCCGGTTCGCCAGGTCGAGATGGAGGCGATCAAGGCGGCCAATTTCCTGATGAACCACGACCCCAACGGCGGCGAATGGATCCGCTTTGCGCGGGTGCTTGACGCGGTACGCGCGGGGGCAAGCTTTGCCGAGGCCAGCGTGGCGGGGCAAGCGGCCGGCGGGCGCGGCGGGCGTTCGGGGCGCCGCCGGCGGGGATGAGGGGGCGCTCAGGTGCCGATGTAACGGTCGCGGCGGTGGTTGACGGCGATGATCAGGTTGATCACCAGCGAACCCACCATCGAATAGGCGACAAGCAGCGGGTCGAGCAGCGCCAAGGCCACGGCAAACAGCACCGCATCGAAGCCCAGCTGCACCCAGCCGGCGCGAAAACCGGTGCGGTCCTGGACCTGCAGCGCCACGATGCCGACGCCGCCCAGGCTGGACCCGTGCCGGAACAGCGCCAGCAGCCCCGGTCCGGTGACCAGCCCGAACAGGCAGGCCGCGGCCAGCGGTTGCAGCTGTTCGAAGCTGACAACCAGCGGGATCAGCATCGAGAAGACCGACAGCAGCGCCACCGCGATGAACGTCTTGACGGTAAAGCCCAGCCCCATCCGGGCCAGTGCCAGCGCATAGAAGGGCAGGTTGATGGCAAAGAAGACCGGTCCGAAACTCCAGCCCGTGGCATAGGCGATCAGCACCGCAAGACCCGCGGTCTGGCCGGTGACCAGCCCCGCCGAGGTCAGGATATGGACACCGAAGGCGCACATGGCGGCCCCGAAGATCAGGCCCTGCGCATCCTCGAACAGGCTGTGCCTGGGGGTGGGGGGCGGCTGGCCGGCGCTTGCGGACATGGCCGGATCAGTGAAAGGCGGTGCGCGAGAACAGGTTGATCACCGCAATCCCGGCAATGATCAGGCCAAGCCCGATCAGCGCCGGCAGGTCGAGGCGCTGGTCGAACACGACCCAGGCGATCGCCGCGATCAGGCATATGCCCAGCCCGGACCACATGGCATAGACCACCCCCACCGGCATGAAGCGCAGCGTCATCGCCAGCAGGTAGAACGATATCGCATAGGCACAGACGACCAGCACCGACGGCCATGGACGGGTGAACTGCTGGCTGGCCTGCAGGGCCGTGGTGCCGATGGTTTCAAAGAGGACGGCCGCGCCAAGGATGAGCCAGTGCAAGGGTAACCTCCGCCAGCAGTGCGCGGGGCGGGATTGCCGCCGCAGCCTGTCATCTGCCCCGCACCCCCGAAGGCGTCAAGCCGGGCGTGGCCGCCGGCGGGGGCCGGCAGGCGACCGGTCAGCGCGTCTTTTCCGACAGGCGCTTGCGGACATAGTCCGTCACCGTCGTCATCGTGGGTTCCATGTGCGGGTCTTCAAAGAAATGCCCGGCACCCTCGATCTGCACATGGGTGATGGTGATGCCCTTCTGTTCGTGCAGCTTGGCCACCAGCATCTCGGTATCGCGGGGCGGGGCGACCCGGTCGGCGGTGCCGTTCAGGATCAGCCCCGAAGCCGGGCAGGGCGCAAGGAAGGTAAAATCATACATGTTCGCCGGCGGTGCCAGCGAAACGAATCCGGTGATGTCGGGGCGGCGCATCAGCAACTGCATGCCGATCCATGCGCCAAAGGAAAACCCCGCCACCCAGCAGTGCTTGGTGTTCTGGTTCTGGGCCTGCAGCCAGTCCAGCGCCGATGCGGCATCGGAAAGCTCGCCAATGCCCTGATCGTATTCGCCCTGGCTGCGCCCGACGCCGCGGAAGTTGAACCGCAGCACCGAAAAGCCGAGCCCGTGGAAGGCATAGTGCAGGTTGTAGACGACGCGGTTGTTCATCGTCCCGCCCAGTTGCGGGTGCGGATGAAGGATGAGCGCGATCGGCGCGTCCCGGTCCTTCTGGGGGTGGTAGCGGCCTTCGAGGCGGCCTTCGGGACCGGGAAAGATCACTTCGGGCATGCGCGGCGGTTTCCTTTTCGGGTAGCCGAGGGGCAGGTGTTGACGCGCGACGGCGACCAATCTAGAATCATTCTAATCCAAGCCCGCTGGTGCCCCCGGCGCCATTCTGGCATTCTTGGGTGTCGGACCTTATCCGACCTAAGCAGGCGGCGGCGCCGCGTCAATATCCCGGCGCGGACTCGGCTCTGGTGCAATGAGGACGCCATGAAGCTGTCAACCAAGGGGCGCTATGCCATGGTCGCGCTGGTCGATCTGGCACATTCCGGCGAAGACGGGCTGGTTTCGCTGGCCGAGGTGGCGCGGCGGCAACGGGTTTCGCAGGCTTATCTGGAACAGCTTTTCGTCAAGCTGCGCCGGGCCGGGCTGGTTGATTCGGTGCGCGGGCCCGGCGGTGGCTACCGGCTGGCCCGCCCGGCCGAAACGATTCGCGTCGCCGATGTTCTGGAAGCGGTGGACGAAACCGTCAGTGCCATGCAGCCGGGGGCCGGTGCAACCGGCGGGGTTTCGGGATCGCGGGCGCAGTCGCTGACAAACCGGCTTTGGGAGGGGCTTTCGGCGCATGTCTATGTTTTCCTGCATCAGACGCGGCTTTCGGATGTCGCGGCCAACCAGCTGAGCCCCTGCCCGGCGGTGCCGAACCTGCTGCAGATCGTCGACCAGCCGATGGAAGACGGCGCTGAGGCCATGCCGGCCGAAGGGGCAGGGCCGTGACCGGGCGCGTCTATCTGGACTGGAACGCGACCGCGCCGCTGCGGCCCGAGGCGCGGGCGGCAATGATCGCCGCCATGGATCTGGTGGGCAATCCTTCGTCGGTGCATGCCGAAGGGCGTGCGGCCCGCGCGCTGGTTGAACGCGCGCGCGCGCAAGTGGCCGCAGCGCTGGGGGCAGAGGGGGCCGACATAGTCTTTACCTCGGGCGCGACCGAGGCCGCGGCGCTGGCGCTGGCCGGGCGCGGGCTGCATGGCGCCGGTATCGAGCATGATGCGGTCGCGGCCTGGGTCGATGATGTGCTGCCGGTGGATGCTGACGGGCGGGTCCGGGTGGCAGACCCGGGGCAGTCGGCCCTGCAACTGGCCAATTCCGAAACCGGCGTGGTGCAGGATCTGCCCGACGGCCTTGCGGTATCCGACCTGACACAGGCGTTCGGAAAGTTGCCCCTTGCCTTC
>SKWP01000364.1 GCA_007128865.1 Paracoccaceae bacterium | reverse complement strand
GCGATCCGGATCCCGTCGGCATCGTCCTCGGCCAGATAATCGACCAGCCCCGAGACTTCGGCGTGCATCTCGGCGCCGCCCAGCTCGGCATGGCGGGCAATCTCGCCGGTGGCGGCCTTGAGCAGCGGCGGACCGGCCAGATAGATTGCGGCATGGTCGCGCACCGCGATCACATGATCCGACAACCCGGGCAGATACGCCCCCCCCGCGGTGGAGGAACCATGCACAACCGTCACCTGCGGCAGGCCCGCCGCCGACAGCCGGCACTGGTTGGCAAAGATGCGTCCGCCCTCGACGAACATCTCGGACTGGTAGCGCAGGTTCGCGCCGGCGCTTTCGGCCAGCGTCACAATCGGCAGGCGATTGGCTTCGACGATTTCGTGAAGGCGCAAGAGCTTTTTCAGCCCGGCCGGTGTAATGGCGCCGCCCTTGATGGCGCTGTCATGGGCAAATACCGCCACCCGCACACCGCTGACATGTCCGAGCCCGGCAATGCAGCCGCCACCGGCGGCGCTGTCCTGCCCGTCGTCGTCATGCATTCCCAGACCGGCCAGCGGCGACAGCTCGACAAAGGGCGTGCCGGGGTCCAGAAGCCGCGCCAGGCGGTCGCGCGGCATCAACCGGCCGCGGGCTTCGATCCGCGGTCGCGCACGCTCGGAATGGGCCAGCACGCGGGCGCGCGCGGCCTCGTGCTCGGCGATCCGCTCCAGCATGGCGGCGCGGTTGGCGGCGTAACCGGGGCTGTTGGGGCCCGTGGCCGGGGTCAGCACGGTCATGATGTCTCCTCCGCGCGCAGCACATGCTTGAGAACCTTGCCGGTGGCGGTGCGCGGCAGCGGGCCGCGCAACCGGACGTGCCGCGGCACCTTGTAGCCGGCCAGATGCGCGCGGCAGAACGCCTGTACAGCGGCGGCGTCCAGCGCCGCGCCCCGGGCCGGCACCAGCAGCGCCAGGCCCACCTCGCCCCAGCGGTCGTCGGGCACGCCGATCACCGCCGCCTCGGCCACGCCGGGCATTCGGTAGAGCACGTTTTCCACCTCGGCCGGATAGACGTTCTCGCCGCCCGAGATGAACATGTCCTTCCAGCGGTCGACGACGAAATAGAAGCCCTCGGCGTCGCGGCGGGCGGCATCGCCGGTGCGCAGCCAGCCATCGCGGAACGCCGCGGCGGTGGCCTCGGGCGCGCCCCAGTAACCCGGCGTCACATTCGGACCGCGCACCTCGATCTCGCCCACGGTGTCGGGGGCGTCGATGGTGTGCCCGTCGCGGTCGGTCAGCCGCACCTCGGTGTGCAGCGCCGGGAGGCCGGCCGAACCCAGCTTGCGAACGGCCTGATCGACATCGATCAGCATCACCGTCGGGCTGGTCTCGGTCATGCCGTAGCCCTGTTGCAGCGGCACGCCCCTGTCGGCCCAGGTCTCCAGCAGGCTGCGCGCGCAGGGTGAGCCGCCGGTACCGGCGACCCGCAGCCGGCCGAAATCGGCCTGTGCGAACCCGCCATCCTGCGCCATGAACTGCCAGCCGGACGGCACCGTGTACGCATGCGTCAACCCCAGCCCGGGATCCTGAAGATGCTCCAGCATCCGGGCGGGATCGAAACTGCGCATCACCACATTGGTGCCGCCGGCGTGAAAGACGACGTTGCCATAGGCGTTCAGCCCTGCGGTGTGAAACAGCGGCAGGCTGGTCAGATGCACGCTGTGGCGGTCCACCTCGGACGGCAGGCCCAGATTGACCGTGTTCCAGAAGGTCATGCCATGGGTGACGATCACCCCCTTGGGCCGACCGGTGGTGCCCGAGGTGAACAGGATCGTCGCCGGATCCGCCAGCATCAGGTCCGCGGGCATCCGCGCCCTGCCTGACGCCGTGGCGATCAGCCGCTCATGGGGGCTGTCGGCACCGTCAGCCATGGCGATCAGGGCGGCTGCGGGCAATCCGCTGCCGGCGGCCGTTTCGGCAAATTCCGGGCCGTGCAGCAGCACGCGCGGCGCGCAGAGTGCCAGCACCGGGCCCAGTTCGGCCGCCGCCAGCCGCCAGTTCAGCGGCACGAACACCGCCCCCAGCCGCCAGCAGGCAAACTGTATCTCGAAGACATCGGTAGAGTTGTGGGCCAGTACCGCCACCCGGTCGCCGCGGCCCACACCGTGACGCTCTGCCAATCCGGTGGCCAGCCTGCCAACCCGGTCGTCGAACGCCGCCCAGACATGCCTGCGCCCCGATCCCAGATCAACGGCAGCCAGCTTTGCCGGCGTACGGCCGGCATGATGGGCAATCCAGTCGTAGACCCGCAACGCCCCCTCCCCTAGCCGAAGAACCAGTGCGGCAGGATCAGCGCCATGCCCGGAAACGCCACCAGCAGCCCCAGCCGCACAACATCCGCCGCCCAGAACGGCATCACACCCCGAAACGCCGTGCCGGTTGGCAGGTCGCGGACCACCGATTTCAGCACGAAGACGTTGATGCCGATGGGCGGCGTGATCAGCCCCACCTCGACCGCGATCACCACCAGGATGCCGAACCAGATCGGATCATAACCCAGCCCCACCACCACAGGGTACAGTATCGGCACCGTCAACAGGATCATGCTCAGGCTTTCCAGCACACAGCCGAGCACAAGATACAGCAGCACGATCAGCAGGATGATCACCACCGGCGCCACGTCGAGCCCGTTCACGAACTCCAGAAGCGTCCGGTGCATGCCGGAAAAGTTGATGAACTGGGCAAACATCATCGCGCCGATCAGCACGGCAAACAGCGCCGCGGTGGTCTTCGCCGTCTCGACCAGCACCTCGAGTATGCCCGCCGGCCCCATCCCGCGCGACGCGATGGCAAAGACGAACGCAAAGAAGGCGCCGATGCCGGCGGCCTCGGTCGGGGTGAAAAAGCCGCCATAGATGCCGCCCAGAACCACCAGGATCAGAAGCGCCACCCCCCACACGTCGCGCAGCGCCGCCAGCCGATGGTGCCAGTTGCTGCGCTCACCCCGCGGGCCCATGGCGGGGTCGAGTGTGGTCTGCAGCCAGATCACCCCCCAGTACAGCGCCATGCCGACCAGACCCGGCAACAGGCCGGCGGCGAACAGCTTGCCGATATGGGTCTCGGTCATCAACCCGTATATGATCAGAATCACCGATGGCGGGATCAGGATCCCCAGGGTTCCGCCGGCAGCGATGACCCCCGCCGCAAGGCGGTCGTCATAGCCATAGGCGCGCATCGAAGGCATCGCCACCTGCCCCATCGTGGCGGTCGTGGCCAGCGACGACCCGCAAACCGCCGAAAATCCGCCGCAGGCCAGCACCGTCGATACCGCCAGCCCGCCCCGCCGGTGCCCGACAAAGACATAGGCGGCGCGGTAGAGCGCCCGCGACAACCCCGCCCCGGTCAGGAAATTGCCCATCAGGATGAACAGGGGGATGACGACCAGCGAATAGGAAAGCGCGCTGTCGCGCAGCGTCTGGCCCAGCAGCGCAAAGGCGGGGCGCCAGCCGGTGAGATGCCAGAAGCCCACGAACCCCACCACCCCCAGCGCCAGCGCGATCGGCACCCGCAGGAAGATCAGCAGCAGCAGCACCGCAGTGCCGATCAGCGCGACCTCCATCAGCCGCCCCCATCCGGGGTCTTGCGCCCCGGCCCACGGGCGAGGCGCCACAGCGCCAGCGCCCCGTTCAGGGCAAAGGCCAGCGCCGCCAGCGTGCAGGCGACGGCCATGAAGGTCACGATCGGCCCCGTGGGCAGGCCGATGAACGCCACCCTGTCGCCCACCCGAAAGGCCCGCGCCGCCTGCATGTGAAGCGCCTGTGCCCCGAAATGCAGCGCCACCGCCCCCATGCCGCAGATCATCGCCTCCTGAAGTGCCTTCAGCCGTTCGGGCACGAAGGCGTCCAGCAGATCGACGACGATATGCGCCCTCACCCGCGTCACAAGCGGCAGCATGACGAACACCAGCGCCGCCAGCATCACCTGCGTCGCCTCCTTCGCGCCGGGGATGGGACGGCCAAGGTTGCGGCCGACCACATCGGCAAAGGTAAGCAGCATCATCGCCATCAGCAGTGCCGCTCCGGCCAGCCCGAGAGCGCGCTGCAGCGTGCCGTCAACCGCCGCCAAAAGACGGGCCGGCAGGCGGCTGCGCCGCCGCGGTGCGGCGCGCCCTTTATCGTCCCGCATGATCGTTCTCCGGCGCGGCGTCCGGTTGCCCGGGCGCCGCGCGTTCCTGGTCACATATCGGCTTCGATATCCGCCACATGCGCACGAAAGGCTTCGAGGATCGCTTCGGGATCCCCGACACCCTT
>SKWP01000214.1 GCA_007128865.1 Paracoccaceae bacterium | reverse complement strand
GCGCTCCACCGTGCAGCGCCCACCCGGCGGTCGGGCGCTGCCCTCTGTCGGTGCCCCGGCCACCCTTCGCCATGGGCTCCAGACCGTTGTCGAGCCACGCCTGTCAGGTGGACTTGTCCAGCTCTGCAAGGATGGCATCGCCCATTTCCGCGGTGCCGACCGGGGTGCCGCCCTCGGGGCCCATCAGATCGGCGGTGCGCAGCCCGGATGCCAGCACCGCGTTGACCGCTGCTTCCAGCCGGTCGGCTTCGGCGCCGAGGTCGAAGGAATAGCGCAGCGCCATGGCAAAGCTCAGGATGCAGGCGATCGGATTGGCCTTGCCCTGCCCGGCGATGTCGGGCGCCGACCCGTGCACGGGCTCGTACATCGCCTTCGGCCGGCCATTGGCCATCGGCGCGCCCAGGCTTGCCGAAGGCAGCATGCCCAGCGATCCGGTCAGCATCGCGGCGAGATCCGACAGCAGGTCGCCGAACAGGTTGTCGGTGACGATGACATCGAACTGCTTCGGCCAGCGGGTCAGCTGCATGGCCCCGGCATCGGCATACATGTGGCTGAGTTCGACATCGGGGTATTCGGCCTCGCCCAGCTCCTGCACCACCTGACGCCACAGCACGCCGGATTCCATCACATTGGCCTTTTCCATCGAACACAGCCTGCCCTGCCGGCGGCGCGCCAGCTCGAACGCCGAACGCGCCACGCGGGCGATCTCGGATTCGGTATAGCGCTGGGTGTTGATGCCGACGCGTTCGTTGTTCTCGGTGACGATGCCGCGGGGTTCGCCGAAATAGACGCCCGAGGTCAGCTCGCGCACGATCATGATGTCGAGGCCCGCCACCACGTCGCGCTTGAGGCTGGAGAAATCCGCCAGCGCCTCGAAGCACTGGGCCGGGCGCAGGTTGGCGTAAAGGTCCATCTCCTTGCGCAGGCGCAGCAGGCCGCGCTCGGGCTTTACCGAAAAGTCCAGATCGTCGTATTTGGGGCCGCCCACTGCGCCCAGCAGCACCGCATCGGCGGCCTGTGCGCGGGCCATGGTGGCATCCGTCAGCGGCGTGCCATGGGCATCCCAGGCCGCACCGCCGACCAGATCCTCGGACACGTCCAGCCGGATGCCGCGCGCACGGCCGAACCAGTCGATCACCTTGCGGACCTCGGCCATGACTTCGGGGCCGATGCCGTCACCGGGCAGGATCAGAAGGGAAGGGTTGCTCATGGGGTTCCTCGCATGGCTGGCAGGTGGCCTCGCCTAGCCGCTGGACCGGGAACGGTCAAGCCGAAGGCGCCTTCGGCAGGCGGGGCTCCCGCCCGTCGGGCGCGCATGGAACATGCACGCCCTCCCGTTGGGCCCGGCCGCGACGGCCTGGCGGCCGCCGCGGCGGTTGCGCCCGGCATCGGGTGCCGGTCACTCGAGGGCGATGTCGACCCATACCAGGCGGTGGCGCGAAACCTCCGCGCCCGACGCATCGCGCAGCAGCGCGGCCATCGGGTCATCGGGTGCCGGCCAGAAAACCCCGGCGTCCAGAACCGTCAGCCCGGCTGCCGGAAGCACATAGTCCACCCGCAGGTTGCCCGGCTGGCGGGGGCCATCCCAGCGGGTGGTATCGAGGGCCGGGTTGCCCCGGTGCCCGGCATCGCGCGGGCCGACGGCGGCGGCCGCACCGGCGCTGGCCGGTGCCGGATCCTGCAGGCGCGGATGGGCAAGCAGGGCGCGCATGGCCGCGTGCATTCCGTCGCCGTCGAACGGGTCGAGATTGGCATCGCCCAGCACCACCACCGGCCCTGCCGGCGGCGGCATCGGCAGGGCGCCGTCAAGAAACAGCGACCAGAAACGGACCTCGTCGTGGTTGCGGCGGCGGTTGCGATCATGCGGCCCCCCGAAGACCGGCGGCGTGGCATGAAAGGCCAGCAGATGCAGCGCCGTGCCATCGGGCAGCCGCACCGGCACATCCCAGTGGCCGGTGGTGGACAGCCGCTGGATGGCAAAGACCCCGGCATCGGGAAAAGGGCGCCCGCCCTGTTCGGGGATCAGCGCCCCGGGCAGGTCGCGCCACAGGAATGCCGAGAAATCCCGCGCCCTGCCGTCCATGACCGGAAGCGTTGACAGGATCGCCATGGCGCCGGAGCCGGCGAATGGTCCGTAGCCCTGGGTATCGTCCGGCGTGCCGCTGCGCCCGTCGCCGGTCATGTCACGGCCGGTGCGGACCCCGCGGTTGGGCGGGAAGGCAAAGCGATGGGCATAATCCGGGCCGCCGGCTTCGGCGATCAGCCCGGCGAAGGCCGACAGGGCAGTCAGGCCGTGGTCATGGTCGATGCCTGTCAGCAGCAGCACATCGGGCGCGACGGCGGCAATGATGGCCGCGGCCCCGCGGGCCTGGGTATCGCGCCCGGCAAGGATACCGTGCAGGAGCAGCCCCGGGCCCCGACGGCCGAGCGCGGCATTATAGGTTGCCAAGCGCAGTTGCGCCGCCGGCGGGCAGGTTGGCGCCGTTTCCGTTGCACATGCGCGCGAAGGCCCGGAGGCGGGCATGGCCTGCGCCGTTTGCGCCTGTGCCGGCCATGCAAGGCATGCCAGCCAGAAGAGCGTTGCGACGCCCCGGATGAGGTTTGCACCGCGCCGTCGGACCGGACGAACCCGCCATCGTCCGCCGTGCCGTGTCAGACCGTCTGCAGCCTCGATCCGTGTTCCTGCAGGCTGCGTTCGCGCTTTTCCCGAATCATCCTTGCGACCCGCCACATTGCCACCCCGCGCATGAACAGGCTTGCAGGCAGGAAGCCCCAGGCGGCCATGACCCAGACCAGCGTCTGCGCACCGCCAAGCGGCACCGCCATGGACAGGGCCGAAGCCAGCTTCACCGCTGCGGGGATCAGGAATGGCAGCAGAAGTCCTAACGCGAGGTTAAACCTTGCGTCACGCTCCAGCCGGTCGACGACATCACCGCCGGCCGTGGGGTCGAAGGTCGGCAGGTTGACCCAGACATTGAAGGAGTCGCGCCCGGCCGGCCACTGGCTCAGCCGCAATGCGACGAAGAAGACCAGCAGCATGAACGCCGAGACCATGAAGCTCATGCCGGCCAGGCTGCGGATCAGTCCGACCCGGGCCGGCGCTGCATCCTCGGGCAGCATCAGCGTTACCATCCGCACCGGGCTGTAGGGGAAATCGAGCGCCTGGCCGACCAGCGCGCCAAGGGCCTCGAGCAGCAGCGCAAAGGTCGTGGGGGCAAACTGCCCGCGGACGATCAGCGCAAGCGCGATCACCGTCAGGGCCAGCGACAGGAAGCGGATCCTGTTGAAGGGGGGGGCGTAGCGGAATTCGACGAGCGAGGGATAGGTGGCCGAGTATTCGATGAAGGTCAGCACCGCGGCGATCAGGCCGAACAGCACCACGACCTGACGCGTGTCAGGGCCGACTTCCGGCAGCATCAGCGCCGGAAAGGTGATCAGGACCATCACCAGAAATGCACGGGCCAGAGCGCCCGTCATGTGAGATACCACTGCCTTGCCTTCCCCGAAGCGGTCGGAACCGGTGCACTGCCGGAACCCTGTTTCCCGTCGAAGAAGCTGCCCGTCCGGGACTGCCTCATTCTTGCCGCAATCCTGCCCAATTTCACACGACCCCGCAACTCATTGCGCCCCGTAACCTGGGGCATGACCCTGAATCCCGGGTAAACTGTCGCCTGATTGCATCATGAATGTGGAGAAAACGGGGCCGGCCGGCCGGCCGGGCCCCGCTGTTGCAGCAATGCCGCGCTCAGACCCAGGGGCGTTCGGCCGAGGTGCGGGCCTCGAACGTGTCGATGGCGGATGCCTTTTCGAGCGTAAGGCCGATGTCGTCGAGCCCGTTGAGCAGGCAATGCTTGCGGAACGGATCGACCTCGAAGGCAATCGTGCTGCCATCCGACAGCGTTATGGTCTGGCTTTCCAGATCGACGCTGACCCGGGCATTGGCGCCGCGGCGGGCGTCTTCCATGACCCGGTCGCGCTCGGCCTCGGGCAAAACGATGGGCAGGATGCCGTTCTTGAAGCAGTTGTTGTAGAAGATGTCGGCAAAGCTGGTGGAGATCACGCAGCGGATGCCGAAATCCAGCAGCGCCCAGGGCGCGTGCTCGCGCGACGACCCGCAGCCGAAATTGTCGCCGGCAACCAGGATCGATGCGTCGCGATACGCCGGCTGGTTGAGCACGAAACCGGGGATTTCCTTGCCATCGTCGTCATAGCGCATCTCGTCGAACAGGTTCACCCCCAGCCCGGACCGCTTGATGGTCTTCAGGAACTGCTTGGGGATGATCATGTCGGTGT
>SKWP01000184.1 GCA_007128865.1 Paracoccaceae bacterium | reverse complement strand
GGGGCGAGGGCGGGGCATTGCGGCAACAATACACGCTGCAATCGTGCGGATGTGATGGCCGCCCCGGTGCACGGGGGCACCGCAGCGGCTACATAGGCGGCATGAACCGTCGATCCCTCATCCTTGCCCCGCTTGCACTGGCTGCGCTGGCGCTGCCGGCCGCGGCACAGCCCCTGTCGCTGACCGAGATTTCGCGCTACTTCAACGGCATCACGGCCGCCGAATCCGAATTCACCCAGATCAATCCTGACGGGACCATCGCCACCGGGACGCTGCGCATCCTGCGCCCCGGCCGCATGCGCTTCGAATACGACCCGCCCATGGGGGGGCTTGTCATCGCCGGTGGCCAGCAGGTGGCCATCTTCGACCCGAAATCGAATCAGGGCCCGACCGAATATCCGCTGCGCCGGACGCCGCTGAATCTGATTCTGGCCGCAAACATCGACCTGAACCGCGAACGCATGGTGGTCCGGCATTATCAGGAAGGCGAGGCCACAGTCGTCGTGGCCCAGGATCCCGAGCATCCCGACTACGGTTCGATCCGGCTGCTGCTGACCGGTAATCCCACCGAGCTGCGCCAGTGGCGGGTGACCGATGACATGGGGCGCGAAACCACCGTCATCCTCGGCGGGCTGCGCACCGGAATGACCTTTCCGACCCGTCTGTTCAGCATCGTGCACGAATCCGAGATACGCGCGGGCAACTGAGCGTCCTCAGCGCATCCGGCAGGCAATCAGCTGTGCCTCATAGCGCTCGGCCCGTGCGGCAACATTGTCGGCGACACGCATCAGCCACGCCTTGGCGCGGTAACTGCCGCGGGCATAGCCGGTATGGCCTTCATGATAGGCAAGATACTGGTTGCGGGCATCCCATTTGGGGATCCCGTTGCGTTGTTCGGTCTTGTCCATGTACCAGCCCATGAAATCGGTCGCATCGCGGATATTGTCGCGGCGCGCGCGGCGGTTGCCCGTCTCGCGGACATATTCGGCCCAGGTGCCGTCCAGCGCCTGGCTGTAGCCGAATGCCGACGACTGCCGGCCCATCGGAATCACCCCGAGCGTGTATCGAAACGGTGTGCGCGCATCGCCGATAAAGCGGCTTTCCGCGTGGATCTTGGCCATCTGCACCGGGACCGGGGCACCCCATCGCCGCTCGGCCGCCCGCAGCGCGGTGCGGTAATGCGGCCGCTCCTGCAGGATATCGCAGGCGTCATCGAGGTTGCGGGGGGCGCTGAACTGGCCGCCTCCACAAGCCGAAAGCAGTGCCAGCAGCACCGCGGCAATCAGAAACCTGACCATGCTCTGCCTCAGACTTGTTGCCGGCCGTTGACCCGGCCTTTGCATCCTTATAGGCGAATTCTGCGCCGCAGGCAAAACCGCTTGCGCCTGCGCGACGGCAGCAGAAGCCATCCCGCGCGATTGTGAACACACTGCGGGCGTCACGATTCGGCCACAGACTGTTTCCGGTGATTCGCTGCCCGGCGATGGACATTTCGTCTCAACTTCGGCTAAAAACGCGCGGGGGTTTGAAACATGCTGAAGTCACAGGCGAAATATCATCTTGGGCAAGTGGTGCGCCATCGCAAGCATCCCTTCAGGGGGGTGGTTTTCGATGTGGATGCCATCTTCTCGAATTCGCAGGACTGGTACGAGGCGATTCCGGAAGACAGCCGGCCGGCCAAGGATCAGCCCTTCTATCATCTGCTGGCCGAGAACGATCAGAGCTACTATGTGGCCTATGTCTCGGAGCAGAACCTGATCCCGGACGAGACGGGCGAACCGGTGGATCATCCCGACCTGTCCGACCTGTTCGGCGATTTCGAGAATGGATACTACCCGCTCCAGGTTCAACTGAACTGAAGCTTTCCGCTGCTTCGGTTACGCCAACGCGGCGCGCTGCGGGTGCCGCGGGGTTTTTCTGTGGCCGGTCCGTCCCTGTGGGCGGGCTCGCGCCGGTGATCCGGGATCGCGGGCGCCGATTCGACGGACGGGCCGCGACCGCGTGACATCTTGCAATCCAGCCGTTGCCCGGACGGGGCATGCGCTTTCGTGGAAAGGTTCGATGGGGCAGAACCTCGGCGCCGCACGCTGGGTGGGGGCTTGAATGCACGGCGCCGAGGGAAGCCATTCAGCTACAAGTTGCAGCCGTGACAGCCGATTCTGGCGCAACTTGGTGCGGAATGTGTCGGGAAGCGGGCATCGTTTCCTGAATGGCAACAACAGGCCGGGCCAGTTCCCGGAGCCGGCCGATACCGCCCGCCGGATCGTCCGGCGGGCGGGCTGCCGGTTCAGCCGATGATCGCGTTGAGGCTGGCAGAGGGGCGCATCACCGCGGCGGTCTTGGCCGGGTCGGTGTGGTAGTACCCGCCCAGATCGACCGGCTTGCCACGCCCGGCATGCAGTTCGGCAAGGATCGTGGCCTCCCGCTCGCCCAGCGCCCTTGCGACGGGGGCGAAATGGCTGGCCAGCTGGGGATCCTCGGTCTGGGCTGCCAGCGCCTCGGCCCAGTAGCGGGCGAACCAGTAATGACTGTCGCGGTTGTCGGGCTGGCCGGGTTTGCGCCCCGGTGAGCGGTCATGGTCCAGAATGCCCTGCGTGGCAGCGTCGACAGCGCGCCCCAGAACCCGGGCCTTGGCGTTGCCGCGGGCATCGGCAAGGAACTTGAGGCTTTCACCCAGGGCACAGAATTCACCCAGGCTGTCCCAGCGCAGGTGGTTTTCGGCCTGCAACTGCTGCACATGCTTCGGGGCCGAACCGCCGGCGCCGGTTTCGAACAGGCCTCCGCCATTCATCAGCTTCACGATCGACAGCATCTTGGCCGACGTACCGAGTTCGAGAATCGGGAACAGATCGGTCAGATAGTCGCGCAGCACATTGCCGGTGACGGCAATCGAGTTTTCGCCCTTGCGGATCGTTTCGAGCGTCAGGCGCGTGGCCTCGCGCGGCCCAAGGATGTGGAAACGGTCGGCAACGCCGGCTTCTTCCAGGATCGGGCGCACGAGGCGAATCAGTTCGGCATCATGGGGGCGGTTTTCGTCCAGCCAGAAGATCGCCTGACACCCCTCGGCGCGCTGCCGGTCGATGGCCAGGCGCACCCAGTCCTCGATCGGGGCCTTGCGGGCCGTGGCCGAGCGCCAGATGTCACCGGCTTCCACGCGGTGCTCGTGCAGGACCGCGCCATTGGCAAGCACCATGCGCACCGTGCCGGCGTGCGGTATCTCGAATGTGGTCGGATGGCTGCCGTATTCTTCGGCCTTCTGCGCCATCAGTCCGATGTTCTGGACTGTACCGGCCGTACGCGGATCAAGCGCCCCGGTTTGCCTGAAATAGCGGATCGTCTCGTCATAGACGGGCGCATAGGACCGGTCGGGAATGACGCAGTTGGCATCGTGTTCCTTGCCGTCCGGCCCCCAGCCCTTGCCCCCGGCGCGGATAAGCGCCGGCATCGAGGCATCGATGATCACGTCGGAGGGCACGTGCAGATTGGTGATGCCACGGTCCGAATCGACCATGTAGAGCGGCGGGCGTTCGGCCATCACCGCATCGATCTCGGCGCGGATGGCGGCGCCGTCGGGCATTGCCTCGACCCGCGCCAGCAGATCGCCCAGCCCCGAGTTCGGGTTGACGCCCGCTGCCTTGAGCGCCGCGCCATGGCGGTCGAATACCGGCTTGAGAAACCGGACCACCGCATGGCCGAAAAGGATCGGATCCGACACCTTCATCATGGTGGCCTTCAGATGCAGCGAAAACAGCACCCCGTCGCGCTTGCTGGCCTCGATCTCTTCGGCCAGGAATTCGCCCAGCGCCCTTGCCGAAAGATAGGTTGCATCGACCACCGTACCGGCGTCGAGCTTGACCCCATCCTTGAGCACGGTGACCGCGCCATCCTCGCCCACCAGTTCGATGCGCGCCGCGCCGGCCTGATCGGCGGTCAGGGTTGCCGACTTTTCATTGGCATAAAAGTCATTGCCCGACATCGAGGAAACGCGGGTCTTGCTGTCGGGGCTCCAGCTGCCCATCGAATGGGGGTTTGCGCGGGCATAGTTCTTGACCGCGACGGCGGCGCGACGGTCGGAATTGCCCTCGCGCAGGACCGGGTTTACGGCCGAGCCCTTGATCGCGTCATAGCGGGCACGGATTTCCCTTTCCGCGGCCGTTTCCGGGGCCTCGGGGTAGTCGGGCAGGGCATACCCCTGCCCCTGCAATTCGCGCACCGCAGCCACGAGCTGCGGAACCGAGGCCGAAATGTTGGGCAGCTTGATGACATTGGCTTCGGGCCGGGTCACCAGTTGGCCCAGCGCCGCAAGATCGT
>SKWP01000063.1 GCA_007128865.1 Paracoccaceae bacterium | reverse complement strand
CACCCGTATCATCGCAGCGCAAAAAGCACCACTAACGGGCCGACATGCAAGACACCAGTCGCCGAAACAACCAGAACCGCCCGCATGTCCCTTCATACATCCAAAACAATGTCAAAGAGCGATCACCTGCAGACAAAAACACGAACGCGCCGTTGAAGCTGGCGTTTCGTTCTTCCGCCTTTCGGTGATGTTCGGCGGTTGGCAAGCTGCCGACGCCGTGTCCCGGCGAGTTCCCTCTCCGGTGACGGGGTATCTAGGGAGAGTCGCCGGGAAGCACAAGAGGGAATTTCCGCCAACGCGGATTTTTTTCATGGCGCCCCGCCAGGCCTGCCACCTGCCCCTTGCGGCGGTCAGCAGCGTTGACTCCGAAGCCCAACAGGGGTTTGGTAAACGCGTCGGGTTCTGCGCCATGCGCGCAGTATCGACCCAAAGCGAAAATCAAAGGAGGCAATCCGATGAAGACTTCCATGATCGCCCTGCTCGCCACCTTCGGCATCGCCGCAGCCGGCGCGGCCGCGGCACAGCAGACCTTCATCTCGATCGGCACCGGTGGTGTCACCGGTGTGTACTACCCCGCAGGCGGCGCCATCTGTCGTCTGGTCAACCGCGACCGGGCCGATCACGGCATCCGCTGCGGCGTCGAATCGACCGGCGGATCGATCTTCAACATCAACGCGCTGCGCGACGGCGAGCTGGAATTCGGCGTGGCCCAGTCCGACTGGCAGTTCCACGCCTTCGGCGGCACCTCGCGCTTCGAAGAGCAGGGCCCGTTCGAGGATCTGCGCGCCGTCTTCTCGCTGCACCCCGAGCCGTTCACCGTTGTGGCCCGCGCCGACAGCGGGATTGCAAGCTTTGACGATCTGCCCGGCAAGCGGGTGAACATCGGCAATCCGGGCTCGGGCCAGCGCGGCACCATGGAAGTGGTGATGGCCGCGATGGGCTGGGATATGAGCACCTTCTCGCTGGTATCCGAACTGCAGGCCGGCGAGCAGGCCCAGGCACTGTGCGACAACAACATCGACGCCATTGTCTACACCGTCGGCCATCCCTCTGGCGCAATCCAGGAAGCGACCACCGCCTGCGATACGGTGCTGGTGAATGTCGACAACGACACCGTGCGCGCCCTTGTGGACGATCGCGACTATTATCGCATGGCGACGATTCCCGGCGGCATGTATCGGGGCACCGACGCGGACGTGACCACCTTTGGTGTGGGCGCGACCTTCGTGACATCGGCCGCGGTGCCGGAAGAAGTCGTTTATCAGGTCACCAAGGCCATCTTCGAGAACCTCGATACCTTCCGCACGCTGCATCCTGCGCTGGCAACGCTGGACCCGGAAGAGATGGTGTCCGACGGTCTTTCGGCGCCGCTGCACGATGGCGCCGCACGGTATTTCCGTGAGGCCGGCCTGATCGACTGAGCAAGTACGGCGCGGCGCGGGCAAGGCTCGCGCCGCGCCACCGCCGGGTGCACGGAAAGCCCCGGCCAAGCAAGAAAACCAACCCGGGGAGGGACAGCCCATGGCCGATCAGCGCGACGGCGAGCGGCGCGCCTTCAGCGATGCCGAACTGCAGGATCTGGTTTCCAGCTCCGATTCCGGTGCCCGCATGCCCGAGAACCGGTTTGTGATGCTGCTCATCTCCGGCGTCGCATTGAGCTGGTCGCTTTTCCAGATCTGGATTGCCGAACCGCAGTTCTGGTTTGCCGGATCCTTCGACTTCCTGCGCATCCTCGGATCGGATCAGACCCGGCCCGTGCATCTGACCTTTGCGCTGTTTCTTGCCTTTCTGGCCTACCCGGCCTTCAAGAGATCGCCGCGGCGGCATATCCCGCTGCTGGACTGGGTGTTCGCATTCACGGCTGCCGGCTGCGCGTTCTATGTGTTCTGGTTCTCGCGGGAGATTTCCGACACCGCCCGGCAGGGCCGACTGATCCGCTGGGACGTGGACTGGAACATCCTTGGCTGGCAGATCGACGTCATCTTTCCGCAGGTTGTCGTCGGCTGTGTCGGGCTGGTGCTGCTTCTGGAAGCCTCGCGGCGCGCGCTTGGGCCGGCGCTGACCGTCGTCGGCGGTCTGTTTCTGGCTTACAGCTACTTTGGCACCGGCTGGCTGATCCCGGAACTGATCGAGCATTCCGGCCGGTCGTTCAACGGCATCATCAACACGCAGTGGTACGACACCAATGTTGGCGTGTTCGGCATCCCGCTGGGTGTATCCACCGCCTTTGTCTTTCTCTTTGTCCTGTTCGGAGCGCTGCTCGACAAGGCCGGGGCAGGCAACTACTTCATCAAGCTGGCCTTTGCCGGGCTCGGGCATCTTCGGGGCGGGCCGGCCAAGGCTGCCGTCGTAGGCTCGGCGATGACCGGCGTGATCTCGGGATCGTCGATCGCCAATGTTGTCACAACCGGCACCTTTACCATTCCGCTGATGAAACGCGTGGGTTTCTCCAGCGAAAAGGCCGGCGCGGTCGAGGTGGCTTCCTCGGTCAACGGCCAGATCATGCCACCGGTGATGGGCGCGGCGGCATTCCTGATGGTGGAGTTTATCGGGATTTCCTATCTGGAGGTGATCAAGCACGCCTTCATCCCGGCGGTGATCTCCTACATCGCGCTGGTCTATATCGTGCACCTCGAGGCGCTGAAGAACGACATGCCGGCCCTCGGCGCGTCCAGAAGTCTGCTGAGCATGTTCCTGAAGGCATTCATCGGCTTTGTCGTGGCCGGCGCGGCGTTCTGGGCAATCGTCCAGGGTGTCGGGATGCTGCGGGCGACGGCGCCGGCGATTTCGGGGACGATCCTTATCGCGGCAATCGTCGCGGTCTATGTTGCCTGTGTCGCCGTTGCCGCCCGGCATCCGGACCTTGAACCCGACAACCCGAAGGCAACGGATGTTCGCCTTCCGGTGATGAAGGAGGTCTTCCCGACCGGGCTTCACTTCATCCTGCCGATCTTCGTCCTGATCTGGTTTCTCATGATCGAACGTCAGTCTCCGGCCAAGTCTGCCTTCTATGCGGTAGCGGTGATGCTCCTGATCATCGTGACCCAGCGCCCGCTCAAGGCGTTGCTGCGCCGTTCGGGCTCGGTGGCGGGCGAACTCTTCGCGGGTTTTCGGGACCTCATCGAAGGTCTGATTTCGGGTGCCCGCAACATGATCTCGATCGGGGTGGCGACGGCGGCGGCGGGTATCATCGTCGGTACCGTCACCCGCACCCCCATCGGCACCGAACTGGCCGGCCTGGTGGAGCAGCTTTCCTTCGGCTACCTGTTCCTGATGCTGGTTCTTGTCGGGCTGTTCTCGCTCATCCTCGGGCTGGGGCTGCCGACGACGGCCAATTATATCGTGGTCTCGTCGCTGATGGCTTCGGTCGTGGTCAGCCTGGGCGCGCAGGAGGGGCTGATCGTGCCGCTGATCGCGGCGCATCTGTTCGTGTTCTATTTCGGGATCATGGCGGATGTGACGCCACCTGTCGGGCTGGCCAGTTTCGCCGCCGCCGCGGTATCGGGGGGCGATCCGATCCGGACCGGCTTTACCGCCTTCTTCTACAGCCTGCGCACCGTCGCGCTGCCGTTCCTGTTCATCTACAATCCGGCGCTGATCCTGTACGGGATCGACCTGGGCACCATGGCGGGGCTGATAGAGGCCGGGGTGGTCTTCGTGACGGCAACCTTTGCGATGCTGCTCTTCGCGGCGGCCTCGCAGGGGTACTTTCTCGCCCCGTCCTACCGTCTCGAATCAGCGGCGCTGTTGCTGGTTGCCTTTACCTTCTTCGTGCCGAATTTCTGGCTCGACCGGGTACAACCGCCATTCCGGGACATGCCGCCTGTCCAGTTCGAGCAGGTGCTCGATGCTGCCGCGCCCGGCGAAAGGATCAGATTCGTCGTTTCCGGACCCGACTTCAACACCGGGCGCGATACACGGCTGACCCTGACCTATGATGTCGAGGGCGATGCCTCTGGCGCGCAGCGGCTGGCCGCAACCGGGCTGTTCCTGATCCCCGACGGCGACCGGATGATCATGGAAGAACCGATGTTCGGGTCTCCCTATGAACGCGCTTTGCAGGGGTTCGACTTCTACGACATGGACCGCCCGGTAGAGATTGCCTCGGTGCAGGTACCCGCAGACCGCATGCCGCAGGAAATCTTCTACATACCGGCGCTGCTGCTGCTGCTGGGTGTGATCATGCTGCAAAGGCGGCGTCAGACCAAGCCGGCCTTCTGAAAGGAGCCGCCATGAAGACGATCCTTCTGCCTGTCGACCTCTCGGACGAACGCAGCTGGCGCAAGGCGCTTGCGGTGGCGCTGGAACAGGTGCGCCT
>SKWP01000270.1 GCA_007128865.1 Paracoccaceae bacterium | reverse complement strand
GTGCGCCCGACCGCCTCGCTGCGTGCAAGGGTCGGGTCGCGGCGCGAGGAAAAGACCGCCGGGCCGAATTCCACCACCGGCTCTGGCTGGTCTTCGTGCGTTTCCGCCGCCGGCACCGCCTCAAAGGCACGGGCGGCGCGGTCACGCTGCCCCGGACTGGGCGAATCCGCGGCGGGATCCTGCCCGGCCGTGGCCGCCGGGGCGCCAAGCGTGGCAAAGGGGTCGGCCGAACCGTGTCGGGTGGTACCCGGCAGCGGCGATGCCGGGCGCGGTGGCAGGATCGCGGCAGCATCCCGTTCGGCCACCGGGGCGCGCCGGCGCCCGCCGGATAATACTGCCCGCGCCAGCGCCGCCGGCATCGCCGGCCCCTTGGCCGTCGCCGGGCGCGCGGATGCCGGGGTTTCCTGCAACCGTTCCAGCGCTGCGGCCAGCTTTTCCGGCATCGCCGGGGGCGTTGTCGGCAAGGGCGCATCCGCGGTGTCGGGGGATGCCGCAGGGCCGTCAACGGGCTCGGGCTGGGCCGCCGCGCCCTGTTGATGATCCTCGCCGGACAGATCATCGCCCCCCGACATCCGGGCGCGCTCGATCGCCGCACGCACCGGTTCGGCGGGCTCTGCCACAGCGTCAGGCGCGGGGCGCGGGGCGCCGGCCACGTCATGGGCCTGCCCGGCGGCCCCGGCATCATGGCCGGCATCCGTGGCCGTGTCGGCGTCATCGGTCACCGGCCGGGGGGCTGCCGGTTCGGCATCGGGCGCCGATGCCTGCGCAGCAGGCCGCGCGGGATCGCCCTGCGCTTCCGCATCCGGCTCTGCCGTCGTCGTCGGTTCGGGCGCGGGTTCAGGATCGGCCTCGGGCGCGGGTTCGACCGCGTCCCGCGCCTCGGCAGCTTCGGCCGGCGGCGGCGCGGCGGGGGCTTCTGGCTCGCCGGTCGCCCCGGCAAGCGCTTTCGCAGCCGGCGGGCATGGCGCGTCTGCCGGGTCAGGCGCAGGGCCCGATGGCGAATCGCCCTCGGCCGGGTCCGGCTCTGCCGGCGGTT
Source organism: Paracoccaceae bacterium (assembly GCA_007128865.1). Taxonomy (GTDB): domain Bacteria; phylum Pseudomonadota; class Alphaproteobacteria; order Rhodobacterales; family Rhodobacteraceae; genus Rhodobaculum. The sequence continues at coordinate 3,288 of SKWP01000270.1, read as the reverse complement.
GCGCCTGTGCTGCCGCGTCCGTGGCGGCGTCTGCCGCAGGTTCCCGACCGGGTTCGGCATCGGCACTGGCAGGGTCGGGTTCCGCCCCCGCCGAATCGCCGGGAGCCTGCTCCGAGGCGTCCGCATCCCCGACCGGCCGCAGCGCCGCGGTGTCACGCTCGACCACAGCACCCTCGGGCAGCAGGCTGGCCGCGACCGAAGTCTGCCCGAAGAAGGGTTCGCCGCAAAACGCCTCGCCGCGGCCGTTGCCAACCACGCTGACCGGATTGAACTGATGCGCATGGGCGAAGGCCTCGGCCTCGGCCAGAATCTCGCGCGCCGCAATCGCCACGCGCAGCCCGCCATCGGGCGTCCGTTCCCAGTCGAAGACAAGCTCTTCGGCGGGATAGGGCGTCAGCCCCTCGATCTCGCCGCCGATCCAGGCCTCAAGCCCGACGTCATCCTGCGGCGCATCCTCCAGCGTCGTGACCAGCGCCTCGCTGTCGGGGATCAGCACCTTGGTATAGAACGGCCCGCCGGCCGCCCGGGCCGCCGCATCGCGCAGATCGGCCAGGCGCGCATCCAGTTGCGGGTCCGACAGGGGCGCGCTGCCAAGCACCTCCCACCCCGAATCCGCCCGGCGCAACAGCCCGATGGCCTCGTGGCTGAGCGTGAGCGCGAAGTCTGGTCTCATGGGATGGCCCTGTTCACAAAGGCTTGGATCGCGGGCGGCGTGGCTTGCGCCGTGCGGGAACCTACCGCAGGATCGCGCCAAGGAAAAGCCGCGGGCGCAACCGACAGCATGCCGACTGCGTGATCGGCGGTGCCTTGCCAACCGCCACAACCATCAGGAGACATTCCATGCCGCGACCTGCCCTTTGCCTTCGTTCGGCCGCGCTGGTCGCGGCGCTGTCGCTGCTGCATGCGCCGCTCTGGGCGCAGACCGGCTCTGCAGGCATGATTACCGTCATCGGCGAAGGCCGGTCCGATGCGGTGCCGGACATGGCCCATGTCACCATCGGCATAACCGCCGAGGCGCGGACGGCACAGGAGGCCCTGCGCCGCAGCTCCGAGGCGGTGGCGCAGACGCTGGCGCTGATCGACGCGGCCGGCATCGCCCCGCGCGACCGGCAGACAACGGGGCTTTCGCTGTCGCCGGTGTGGGATTACGGCCGCAGCGGCAGCCCGCCCCGGATTACCGGCTACCGGGCCAGCAATGCCGTTTCGGTGCGGCTGCGCGAGCTTGCCACGCTGGGCGCCCTTCTGGATGCGGCGGTGGCCGAAGGCGCGAACCGGCTGGACGGGCTGCACCTTGCCCTGGCCGACCCGCAGCCGGTGATGGACGAAGCCCGCCGCCGCGCCGTCGCCGATGCCATTCGCAAGGCGCGCCTTTATGCCGATGCCGCCGGCGTCAGCCTCGGCCCGGTGCGGATGCTGTCCGAGATCGGCGCCCAGCCGCCGGGCCGGCTGGCAGGCATGCGCGCCGAAGCCGCGGTCATGGCAGACGCGGCGGTGCCGGTTGCAGAGGGCGAACTCGAATTCCTCGCCCGGGTCCAGATCGAATTCGCGATCGCCGCGGAGGAGTGATCCGAAACCCGCCGGATCGCCGCCGCAGGCATGGGCGGGCGCTTCCGCGCCCACCTCGGGCGGCCGCCGCCCGTGCTTCCCGAACCGATCAAACGGATTTTGTATCAGGCGCCGGCCTTCTTCATCGCCTGGTCCAGATCGGCGATCAGATCCTCTGGATCCTCGATGCCGATCGACAGCCGCACCACATCCGGCGCGGCGCCGGCGGCGACCTGCTGGGCCTCGGTCAGCTGGCGGTGCGTGGTCGATGCCGAATGGATGATCAGCGACCGCGTGTCGCCCAGATTGGCCACATGGCTGAAGATCGCGACATTGTCGATCAGCTTGCGGCAGGCGTCGTAACCGGCCTTCAGCGAAAAGGTGAACAGCCCGCTCGCGCCCTTCGGGCAGATGCGCGCCACCCGGTGGTGCCAGGGCGACGACGGCAGCCCGGCATAGGTCACATAGGCCACGCGCGGATCCTTCTCGAGCCATTGCGCGACCCGCAGCGCGTTGGTGCAGTGCCGCTCCATGCGCAGGCTCAGCGTCTCGATGCCCATCAGCGTGTAATGGGCCGCCTGCGGGTTCAGCGTCATGCCCAGATCGCGCAGGCCGATGGCGATGCCGTGGAAGGTAAAGGCCATCGGGCCAAAGGTTTCGTGGAACTTGAGGCCGTGATAGGCAGGCTCGGGTTCGGACAGCGACGGAAACTTGCCGCTGGCCGACCAGTCGAACTTGCCCGAATCGATAATCACGCCGCCGGTCACGGTGCCGTTGCCGGTCAGGTACTTGGTCAGCGAATGCACCACCAGCGTGGCGCCATGCTCGATCGGCCGGCACAGATAGGGCGTGGCGGTGGTGTTGTCGACGATCAGCGGCAGCCCGACCTTCTGCGCCAGCGCCCCGACCGCATCCAGATCGGTGATGTAACCGCCCGGATTGGCGATCGATTCACAGAAGATCGCGCGGGTGTTTTCGTCCACCGCCGCCTCGAGCGCGTCGAGATCGTCGAAATCGACGAACTTCACCGACCAGCCGAAACGGCGGATGGTCTGGCTGAACTGGGTGACGGTGCCGCCGTAAAGCCGGGTCGAGGCGATCAGGTTGCACCCCGGCCCCATCAGCGGGAACAGCGCCATGATCTGCGCACCATGCCCCGAGGAACAGCAGACCGCCCCGACGCCGCCTTCCAGCGCCGCCATGCGCTCCTGCAGAACCGCCACGGTGGGGTTGGTCAGGCGCGAATAGATGAAGCCGACCTCCTGCAGGTTGAACAGCGCCGCCGCATGGTCGGCGTCGCGAAAGACATAGGCGGTGGTCTGGTAGATCGGGGTCTGGCGGGCGCCGGTGGCCGGGTCGGGCCGGCTGCCGGCATGGATCTGCATCGTGTCGAAGCCGTGGCGCGGCGTGTCGGTCATGGCAATCTCCTCGGTTCCGGGCCTGAACGGGCGAAACGGCCGCCCGCCGATGGGCCGGACGCTACGCCACTTGCGCGCCGCGGGCAATGGTTGCGCGCCGCGGGCAATGGGCGGGAAAGGGCGCACCCCGCGCCGCCCCCGGCAACCGCCGGCACGGCCCCCGGATGCAGGCCGGCAAACCGGGGCGGAGCCACCCCGGCTGCGTGCCGCCAGTCGGTTGGGCCGGCACCGGACCGGCCGGACACCCCGGCCCCGCGCGCAACGCATGCCGGCCGCAGACCGGCGCATCAGGCCCGGGCCCGCAGCCAGGCCAGACGCCGGCATC
>SKWP01000225.1 GCA_007128865.1 Paracoccaceae bacterium | reverse complement strand
GCCGACGCGCAGCTATTCCGCGCCGGTCCCATCGACGGCTCCGGCCTGCCGCGCCTCGGCCTGGCGGCGCAGTTCGGTTTTCAGAACCTTGTTGATGCCGCTGAGCGGCAGCGCGTCATCGCGCAGTTCCAGCGAGCGCGGCACCTTGAAGCCGGCGATCAGAGTGCGGCAATGGGCCTGCAACTCTTCCAGCGAGGGCGCCTGCCCCGGCCGCGGAACCACGACCGCATGCACCCGCTGGCCCCAGTGCGGATCGCTGACCCCGACCACGGCGCATTGTGCGACAGCCGGATGGGCGGCGATCGCGTTCTCCACCTCGAGGCTGTGGATGTTCTCGCCGCCCGAGATGATCATGTCGTCCTTGCGATCGACGATATAGAGGAAACCTTCGGCATCGCGATAGCCCAGATCGCCGGTGTGCATCCAGCCATTGCGCAGGGCCTCTGCCGTCAGGCGGGGGTTTTTCCAATAGCCTTTCATCACCATCGGCCCGCGCACCAGTACCTCACCGGTCTCGCCGGCCGGCATCGGGCTGTCGCCCGGATCGCCGATCATGACCTCTGCCAGCGTGGCCGGAAGCCCGGCCGAGCGCAGGCGCGCCATGCCCCCGGGCCCGGGGCGGTGCCATTCCGGCCCGAGCTGGGTGGCAGTGGGCGAAAGCTCGGTCATGCCGTAGGCCTGCCAGAAATCCACCTTGGGAAAGGCCTCGACCATGCGCCGCACGAGTGTCTCGTCGATAGGTGAGGCTCCGTAGCTGATGATGCGCAGGCTGCCGATATCGGATTCCTGCCGCCGCAGATGTTCGACCAGTGTACGCAGCATCGTCGGCACCAGTGTCGTCACCGCAACGCGATTGCGGGCGATCTCGGACAGGACCAGATCGGGGCGGAACTGGGGGATGAAGACCTGTGCCGCACCATTGATGACCGAGGCAAACATCCGCGCCACGGCAGAGACATGGAACATCGGACTGACCTGCAGATAGGTGCTTGTCGCATCCGGACGAAGGGCAAACTGCACATTCATGGCATTGGCCCAGAAATTGCCATGGCTGAGCATCACACCTTTCGAGCGTCCGGTGGTTCCCCCTGAATAGATCAGCATCGCAGTGTCATCGCCGCGGCGACCGACGTCGGGCACGCGCACGGACCGGGCCAGATAGGTGTCGTGGCCCTGCGTTCCGGCCGGATGCGGCCCGTCGGACAGATGAACCAGCTGGCGCAGCGACGGCGCAGCATCGCGGATCGCCAGCGCAGTTTCGGCTGCGGCGTCGTCGAAGAACAGGATCACCGGCTCGGCCTCGGCCAGTTGCGCGCGCAGGTCGCCTTCGGCAAGGCGCGTGTTCAGCGGGCAGGCCACACCGCCCGCCCAGAGCGTGCCATAGATCGCTTCCATCATGCGTGCACTGTTGCGCGACAGCAGCGCCACATGGTCGCCCGGCACCAGCCCATCGGCCTGCAAGGCGCCGGCGAGCGCCTCGATCCGGGCCAGGAGCTGCGACCATGTCAGACGGCGCGCGCCATCGATGGCTGCCACGCCGTCGCCGCATCGAGCCGCCAGTCGCGCAAGCGGTGTGGTCAGGCCGGGAAAGCTCCGGGCTTGCAGAGGCAGAGCCGCCGGCCCGCCCGCAGTCACGTCGCATCGCCTTGGTTACGCGGCACAGCGAGGGTGATCAGCCCATCCACCGCCACTGGCCCGGCCGGCCCGCAGATCACCGGATTGACATCGAATTCCGCCACGGCTGCGGCATGGTCGGCGATGAATTCCGACAGGCGCGCGATCACCTCGGCCAGCGCTTCCCTGTCAACTGCCGGGCGGCCGCGCACCCCGCCGAGCAGCCGTCCGGCCCGCAGCGCCGAGAGCATCGCGCGCGCGCGTGCCCTGCCCACCGGCGCCCGCGCAGTGACGGCGTCATCGAGCAGTTCCACCAGTATCCCGCCGGCGGAAACCACGACCAGCGGACCGAAAAGCGGATCGACCCGGCCGCCGACCATGATCTCCACCCCCTCGGGCGCCATCGCCTGGACAAGCACCCCGTTGACCGCAAGCCCCGGCCGGAAGGCATTGGCCGCGGCCAGCACCGCCTCGAACCCCGCGGCAACCGCCGCAGGATCCCCCAGCCCGAGACGGACGGCACCGGCCTCGGTCTTGTGCGGAAGGTCGTCCGAATCGACCTTCAGCGCGACGGGAAAGCCGATCGCGGCGGCCACGTCGGCTGCTTCGGCGGCCGAATGCACGAGCTGTTCCTGCACCACCGGCACGCCGTAGAGCGCGAAGACCCGTTTCGCCTCTGATTCGGCCATGATCCGTCCCGCAGCGCGATCCAGCAGTCGCGCCGCCGCGACCGGGGCATCCGGAGGCGACAACCTGCTGCGGGCTTCGGGCAGGGTGTTGCGGCGGGCTTCGCGCGCCTGCCACGCGGCAATAGCCTGCATCGCCCGCCGCATGGAGCGGAAGACCGCGGTGCCCCGGTCCTGTTCGGCCGCGATGGCGCCCGGCCCCTCCAGCCAGTCGCTCATCCACACGAAGACGAGGATCTTTCCGGCGGCGCGGGCGCATTCGCTCAGCGTCTCACGGCGCACCGCGACCGCCTCGCGCACGAAGAGGTAGGGCCACAGGATTGCGCCATAGGCGTCGTCGGCGCAGAGCGCCTCGGCGCAGGTCCGCAGCATCGCGTGATCCGTCAGCACCTGAGCGGTCACGTCACAGGGGTTGCGCACGGCGCCGAAATCCGGAACCGCCGCGGCAATGGCGCGTCCGGTTTCCGGCGCGGGCTGCGGCAGGGTAACGCCGGCCGCTTCGGCCTCGTCGGCGGCGATGATCGCCGCACCACCCGAATTCGCGAGGACCGCAAGGCCCCTGCCCGCTGGCCGGCCGGCCTTGGCGAAGAACCGCGCAGTCTCGACCAGTGCCTCGTGACTGTCGACCTGGATCGCGCCGATCTCTTCGAACAGGGCGTCATAGGTCTGGCGCGTACCGGCCAGATAGCCGGAATGGGATGTGGCTGCCTCGGCGCCGAAGCTGCTCTGCGCACCCTTGAAGACGATCAGCGGTTTGTCGGCCTGCCAGGCCAGATGCCCCGCCTGCGCGAGCCGGTCCGGCGACTGCAACCCCTCGAAGGACAGCGCGATGGCGCGGCAGTCCGGATCATCGACCAGATAGGCGACCATATCGGCCACATCCACGTCGCAGGCGTTGCCGGTGGTCAACATGTGACTCAGGCCGACGCCCCGATGCAGCGACTGGGTCAGCCCGTTCGCGATCCCGCCGGATTGACTGACAATTGCAATGCTCGCCGAGTCGGGGTTAGAAAAGGCATAGTCGGGCGTGAAGGTCAGTGCCATCCGCGTCACGTGATTGACCAGCCCTGCGGTGTTGGGGCCAAGAATTCGGATGCCGGCCTCTCCGGCCAGGGCAGTCAGGCGGCGCTGCAGCGCAATCCACTCCGGCCGCCCGGTCTCGGCGAAACCCGCGGCATAGACCACCACGGCGCCGATGCCGAGCCGCGCCGCCTCTTCGACCAGCGGCTCGACGCTGTCCCGCGGCACCGTGAGGACCGCGCAATCGGGCACCTCGGGCAGGGCCGAAAGCGACGGGAAGCAAGGCTTGTCCTCGATCCGGTCACGGCGGGGATTCACCAGATAGCTCTGTCCCGCAAAGCCCCGGCAATTCCTCAGCGTCAGCCCCCCGAAAGATGCCGCGCCCGTGCCCGCCCCGACGATGGCAAGCCGCTGCGGGGCGATCAGGCAGCGCAGATCGTGATGCCGATAGACCTGCGCGCGCACCTTCATCGAGCTCTCCATGCCCCCTCCCCGTGCCGGCAGCCGAACGGCTGCCGCCCTTCATGAAATCATTGATGTGAATTCTATTTCGATATATTGAATTAATCAAGTTGTACAACAGTAGTTCCGGGGCACGGGAATGACCGAGGTAAAGGCTGCGATCCGCACGGTTGAATTGTTCGAACTCTTCGCGAGGACAGGCAGGCCGCTGCGACTGCTGGAGATGGCGGAGCAACTGGAACTGCCGCAATCAAGCTGTTTCGGCCTTGTCCGGACACTGCACGGCCGTGGCTATCTCTATGAACTGGCGCCGCGGGGCGGCTATTACCCATCGCGGCGGATGCTTGACCAGATGCAGGCCATCGCCGCGGCCGACCCCCTCGTGACGCGGGTCATGCGCCATCTGGAATCGGCGCGTGACGACAGCGGCGAAACCGTGGTTCTGGCAAAGATGCAGGGGGCCGGTGTGGTCTATCTGGCACTGGCCGAATCGCCACAGACGATTCGCTATTCCAGCAGCGTGGGCACCCGCAAGCCGCTGCATTCGACTTCGGTGGGCAAGGCTCTGCTGTCCCGACTGCCCCCGTCGGCGCGCCGCCGGATCATCGGTGAGGCGAAGCTCGAAGGCTTCACCGAGCGGACGATCACCGACCCTGAAGCGCTCGAGAAAGAGATCGAGCGATCCGCAGCCAGGGGCTGGTTTTCGAGTGGTGGCGAAAGCATCGACGATGTCGGTGCCGTCGCCGTGCCCGTCCGTCTGATGGGCGACTGGTATGCCATTGCGATTGCCGGACCGGTCGACCGGATCAGGCGGCACCTGCAGGGCCATGTCGACCGTCTGGACGCCCTGCGCGCCGAACTCGCAACGCTGGACACCGGTATCGGGACGCCGGTGGCTGATCGCGGACTTTCATTGCCAAGGGAGGAAGGCACATGAAGACCACAATCAAACTGACTGCCGCAGCCGCGGCTGCAGCAGCGACCCTAGCGCTGGCACCCACCGCCCGCGCGCAGGATTTTCCGCAGCGTCCGGTCACGGTCGTCGTGCCCTATGCCGCCGGCGGGGCGACGGACGTGCGCGCCCGTGTCGTGGCCGAAGAAATGAGCCGTCAACTGGGCCAGAACGTCCTGGTGGACAACCGCTCGGGCGGCGCCACACTGATCGGCATCCAGTCGGTCCTGCAGGCGCCAGCCGATGGCTATACGGTGATCTTTCACGCCACGCCGATCGCACTCCTGCCGCTCACCCATGCCGATCCCGGCTATGCATTCGAGGATTTCGCACTCATCGCCCCGGTCGGGGTGGCGCCCCATGTCCTGGCTGTGAACCCCGACACGCCCGGCGATACGCTGGAAGAACTGGTGGAGTATGCGCGTGCCAATCCGGGCGCGCTCAACGCCGGCTCGCTTGGCGGCGGCGGCACCAGCCACCTGCTGACCGAACGCTTCATGGATGCCGCCGGAATCGAACTGACCGAGGTGCGTTATACCGGCGCCGGCCCGGCGCTGGCTGCGGTGATGAGCGGCGAGATCGACCTGTTCATGGACAGCCTGTCCACCAGCGTTCCGGCAGCAGCCGAAGGACGCGTCAAGCTTCTGGGCGTGACATCGGCCGAGCGGGTGGAATCGGCGCCGGACATCCCGACCTTTGCCGAACACGGCTTCGACACGGCCGTTGGCGGCACATGGATGGCGATGTTCGTTCGTGCCGACACGCCCGAAGACATTCGCATGACCTTGCGCGAGGCCGCGGTCGCAGCGGTCCGGTCCGATGCGGTTCGCGATCGCATCGGGGTACTCGGCTTCGAATTGTGGAGCGGAACCGCAGAAGAATTCGATGCTTTCATGCGCAACGACTATGATCTCTGGGAAGCCGACATCCGTCGCATCGGGCTGACCCCGCAATAGCGCGGCATCAGCCAACGCCGACGCGCCGGGCGGGCAGATCCCCGCCCGGCGCGCCAGGGATCGCGCAAAGGAGCAATCGGTTGTCATTCGATACCATCCGCATCGACGTGAAACGGCATGTCGCGCTCGTCACTGTCGACCGACCGCCCGCCAACCTGCTCTCGCCCGAGTTGCAGGCGGAACTGACGCGCGCATTCGATGCCTTTACCGACCGGGCCGATGTCCGGGCGGTGATCCTGACGGGCGCAGGCAATGTCTTCTGCGGCGGGCTTGATATCCGGCGGCGGGTGGAAGAGGTGCCGGCACCCGGCGATCGCTGGGCGCAGCGGCGAAGCTGGCGGGAATGCACCTATGCCATCATGGAATGCCGAAAGCCGGTGGTCGCGGCGATCAACGGGCCGGCCCTGGGGGCGGGTCTGGCGCTGGCGGCGTCCTGCGACATCCTCGTCGCCGCCAGCACCGCCGAAATCGGCCTGCCCGAAATAAACCTCGGTCTTCTGGGCGGCGCGAGGCGGGCGATGCGTCTTTTCGGGCATTCCCGGCTGCGGCGTCTGTCGCTGACCGGGCAGCGCATCGGCGCGGCCGAACTGTATCGGCTGGGCATTGTCGAGGCCTGCCTGCCAGCAGAGGAATTGCTGCCCTTCTGCCGCGCGATCTGCGAAGACATCGCGGCCAAGAGCCCCCGTGCCATCGGGCTGGCAAAGCTTACCCTCAACACCATCGAGAACATGGGGCTGCGCGACGGCTATCGTTTCGAACAGGACATGACCGAGGAATTGTCCGGCCACCCCGAAGCACGCGAAGCCATGCGTGCCTTCGTCGAAAAACGCGCCCCTGATTTCGGAGAGCCAGATACATGACTGATGCAACGACAGCTGCCCCTGTCCTGCTTGCCCGGCAGGGGGCGACGGCAGTGCTGACGCTCAATCGCCCGGCCCAGCGCAACGCGATCGACGATGGCATGCGGGAAGGGCTGGAGGCGGCAATCGCCGAACTGCGCGCCGACGAGACAGTGCGCGCGGTGATCCTGACCGGTGCCGGGCAGAATTTCTGCGCCGGCGGCGACCTTGCCGCGCTGGGCATCCGGCGCACGGCGTGGCAGGGGCGCGAGCGCATCCGCCGCCTGCACCGCTGGTTCCGGGAGCTGTCCAATCTCGAGAAACCCGTGATCGCCGCTGTGGACGGCAGCGCCTTTGGCGCCGGTCTGAGTCTGGCACTCGCTGCCGATTTCGTGGTGGCAACCGACCGGGCCCGGTTCTGCGCGGTCTTCGCCAGGGTCGGGCTGGTGCCCGATCTTGGCGCGATGTGGCTGCTGCCGCGGATCGTCGGGCTGCAACGGGCCAAGGAGCTGTTCTTCAGCGCCCGTATCCTGTCGGCCGCGCAGGCGCAGGATCTGGGGCTTGTGTTCCGGATCGTCCCGCAGGCCGATCTGATCGACGCGGCCCTTGCCCTGGCAGCCCGGTTCCACACCGCACCGACCGAGGTGATCGGGATCACCAAGACCGTCCTGAACCAATCCTTCAACCTCGACCAGGCCGCGTTGGCCGAGCTGGAAGCCGCGGCGCAGGCGATTGCCCTGGCGGGCGACTATCACAGCGACGCGGTCGAACGCTTTCGAGAGCGCAAACCGCCGGCCTTCGACTGGAACAGCGCGCCGGACGGTCCGGCGACCAAGGGCTGAGCCGGCGATGCGAAGGCTGACCGTCAACCCCCTTGAGGCGATCGCCGGGGCAGCCGTGGTCGCGTTCGGGCTGTTCGTTCTCCATCATGCGACGGGATACGAGCTGGGCAGCGCCCGGCGCATGGGGCCGGGGTACTTCCCGACATTGCTGGGTCTGGCAACGGTCCTCTTCGGCCTCGGCATCATACTGGTCGAGGGACGCCGCAGCCGCGCGCCGCTGCCCGAGGAACTGGCACTCAGGGCGTTGGGGGCGGTTGTGCTGGCGATCGGCGCCTTCGTCTTTCTGATCGAACGCTTCGGCCTCGTGCCCGCGGTCATCGTGACGGTGATGATCAGCGCCCTCGCAGAACCAAGGCCGATGCTGCTGCGTGCCGCCCTGCTGGCGGTGGGGCTGGCAGGGGCGACGGCGCTGATCTTTCCCGTGGGGCTGGGCCTGAGGATAGCGATCCTGAAATGGTAGATCCGGGCGGACTTGTCACCAATCTTGCGATCGGGTTCGACTATGCACTCAGCCTGCGGGCGCTGACCTTCTGCACCATTGGCGTCACCCTGGGCATGGTGGTCGGAGTACTGCCCGGCATCGGCACCATGGCCGCGGTGGCCATGCTGATGCCAATGACCTTCTGGCTGGACCCGACGACGGCCATAGCGATGCTGGCGGGCATCTACTATGGCGCGGCCTATGGCGGCTCGATCGCCTCGATCCTGCTCAATCTGCCCGGAACCGCGAATACCGCCGTAACCTGCCTTGACGGCTATCCGATGGCGCGGGCGGGCCGCGCGGGGGTGGCGCTGATGCTGACCACGGTGGCGTCGTTCGTGGGCAGCATCCTGGGGCTGACGATGCTGGCACTCTTTGCCCCGCCACTGGCACGGGCCTCGCAAAGCTTCGGGTCACAGGAGTATTTCAGCCTGATGATGCTCGGCCTTGTGGCGGCCTCGGTGCTGACGGCCAACAACCCGTTCCGCGCGCTGGCCATGGTCACTGTCGGACTGACCCTTGGTCTCGTCGGGCTCGACATCACCAGTGGCGAACGCCGGTTCACCTTCGGGCTTCTGCAGCTCTATGACGGGCTGCCGCTGGTCGCACTGGCGCTGGGCCTGTTCGGCCTGCCCGAAGTGATCCGAAATGCCGCCCGCAGCGCCGAGACGCGCACCCGCCCGCCCCCGGTCAGCTTTCGCTCGATGCTGCCAGGGCGCGAGGATTGGGCGCGCGCCTGGCGGCCCTACCTGCGCGGCAGCGGGATAGGCGCGGTCTTCGGCGCCCTGCCAGGCACCGGAGGGCTGATCGCGACCTTCATGGCCTATGCGGTGGAAAAGCGCATCCACAGGGACCCTTCGCAGTTCGGCAAGGGCGCAGTCGAGGGTGTGTCCAGCCCGGAGGCGGCGAACAATGCTGCCATTCAGACCGCCTTCATCCCGACGCTGACCCTTGGCGTGCCGGGCGATGCCGTCATGGCGCTGCTTCTGGGGGTGCTGATGATCCACAATGTCAGCCCCGGGCTCGGGCTGGTGAGCGGCAATCCCGAGATGTTCTGGGGCCTTGTCGTAACCTTCGCCATCGGCAACCTGATCCTGCTGGTCCTCAACATCCCGATGATCGGCCTGTGGGTGCGGATACTGTCGATCCCCTACAGCCTTCTCTTTCCCTGCATCGTCGTCTTTGTCTGCATCGGGGTCTATGCGGTCCGCTATTCGACCGCCGATCTGGTGATCGTGATGGTGTTCGCGGTGGTGGGCTATGGCATGGCACTGCTGCGGTTCGAGCCGGCGCCGCTGATCATGGGCTTCATCCTCGGCCCGCTGATGGAAGAGAATTTCCGCCGCTCCATGGTGCTGTCGCGCGGCGACCCGGCGACTTTCGTGGAACGCCCGCTGAGCGGATCGTTCCTCGCAGCCTGCCTGCTGTTGCTGATCTGGCTGGTGGTGAGCGAGATCCGCAGGCGTGGCCGAAGCAGGATTGACTCGGCCAATTGATGCGTATTATTTGTTACGTACAAATTTGCGTCGGAGAGCCACAGCATGAAGCAGCGCCAGCGCAGAGACGATGCCGACGACGAAACGCGGCTCATCCTCGACAGCGTGGAACGGTTTCTGGATCGTGACGTGCGCCCACATGCCCAGGCTCTCGAACGCAGCGACACCTATCCGGAAGATATCGTGGAGCGGATGAAGGAACTGGGCCTGTTCGGCGCGGTCATCGCCCCGGAATACGGCGGCCTGGGATTGTCGGCCACGGTCTATGCACAAATCGTGGAACGGATCGCGGCGGTGTGGATGTCGGTCTCGGGGATCATCAACTCGCATCTGATCATGGCCGCCTGCGTCCAGCGGTTCGGGACCGAGGCACAGAAACAGGCCTTCCTGCCGCGGTTCGCCAGCGGCGCGTTGCGTGGAGGCGTCGCGCTGACCGAACCCGATTGTGGCACCGATCTGCAGGCGATCCGGACCGTTGCGACCGCAAGGCCCGACGGGTCATGGCTGATCAATGGCACCAAGACCTGGATCTCCAACGGCATTCACGGGACCTGCTTTGCGCTGCTGGTCAAGACAGACCCGGCTGCCGAGCCAAGGCACCGCGGAATGAGCCTGTTTCTTGCCGAAAAGGGATCGGGCTTTGATGTGGGGCGCAAGCTGGGCAAGCTCGGCTACAGGGGGATCGATTCGGCCGAACTGGTATTTCGTGATTTCGGCATCCCTGCCGACAGGCTGATCGGCGGCGTGCCGGGCGAGGGTTTTCGCCATGTCATGGGGGGGCTGGAACTGGGCCGGATCAATGTCGCGGCGCGGGGCGTCGGCGTGGCCCAGGCGGCGCTGGATGCCGCGACCGACTATGCCCGCACCCGCCACACCTTTGGCAGGCCCATCGCCCAGCATCAGGCGATCCAGATCAAGATCGCCGACATGGCCACGCGCACGGCCGCCGCACGCCTTCTGGTGGAACAGGCCGCCCAAGCCTATGATCGAGGCCTGCGCAGCGACATGGAAGCGGGGATGGCCAAGCTGTTCGCAACCGAAGCGGCCATGGCAAACGCTGCCGAGGCAATGCGCATCCACGGCGGCTACGGTTATTCGACCGATTTCATTGTGGAGCGGCTTTATCGCGATGCGCCGCTTCTGGTCATCGGCGAAGGCACGAACGAGGTGCAACGCCTGATCATTGCCCGCCAGCACATGGCCCGCACCGCCAACACCTGACGGCGCCGCCGGCGGGCACCGCCCGTCAGCGGGACGCGCAAGCGCAAGGGGGGACTGGAATGGATGACCTTTCGGCGCCAGATCGGGAAGCCAGGCAGGCGACCGCGACGGTGGCCGAAGAACTGGCCCGCTTCGCCGCCCGATTGCACCCGTCGGATCTGCCCGCCGCCCTGCGCGACCGCGCGCGGCTGCATCTTCTGGATGCGCTCGGGGTCGGGCTTGCGGCCAGCGGCAGTGAGTCCGCCGAAACGATCGTGCGCAGCTCTCTGGCGATGGGCGGGGAGGGCCGGCACGCGGTAATCGGGCGCGGCGAACGGCTGGGCCTTCGGGACGCCGCACAGGTCAACGGCGCGCTCATCCATTGCCTGGATTTCGACGACACCCATGGGCCCGGGGTCGTGCATGTCAGCACCGCGGCCGTGCCCATGGCGCTTGCCATGGCACTGGAAACCGGACGCGACGGAACCGATCTGCTGCTGGGCTATCTGCTCGCAGCCGAGACCGCGGCCCGTATCGGGGCCGCCGCGGGGGGTGAGTTTCATGCACGCGGGTTCCACCCGACCGGTGTTGTCAATGCCTTCGGCACCGCGCTGGGTGCCGCACGGTTGCTTGGGCTTGATGAACCTGCCCTCGCCGCGGCGCAGGGCATTGCCCTGTCGCTGGCCTCAGGGTCGCTCGAATTCCTCGACAACGGGGCCTGGACCAAGCGCTTCCATGCCGGCTGGGCCGCATCGGCCGGGATCACCGCCGCCTATCTTGCCGCGAACGGCTTTACCGCTCCTTCACGACCTTACGAGGGCCGTTTCGGGCTCTATGCGCTCTATACCCGGGCCGGTGCAGCGCCGCGCGACGCTGCCGCCATCACCCGAGGCCTGGGTAAAGACTGGGCCTTTCTGAAGACCGGGATCAAGCCGATACCGGCATGCCACTTCATCCACGCCTTTGCCGAACTGGCTGCCGATATCGCCGCCGAACTGGGCTGTGCCGGCGGCATCCCGGCAGAACGGATCGAGTCCGTGCTGGCGATCGTGCCGGAAGGCATCGTGTCCGTGGTCTGCGATCCGCCCGAGCGCAAGCACCAGCCCGCCAATGCCTACGAGGCGCAGTTCAGCCTGCCCTATATCGTCGCCACGGGACTGCTTGAGGGCGCGGTCACGCTTGATGCGCTCGACCCGCCCGCGCTTGCAGATCCCGCCACCCGCACGCTTGCCGCCCGCGTCGGATACCGGACAGCGCAGAGCACGAGCTTTCCGGCCTATTTCCCGGGCGAATTGATCGTGACCCTTCGTGACGGCCAGGAAATCCATCGGCGGCAGGAGCATCAACTCGGGTCCGACCGCCGGCCGCTGGACGCTGCCACGATCGAGGCGAAGTTCCGCGCCAATGCCGCCCGGGCGCTGCCCTGCGCCGATGCGGTGATCGAGGCCGTCCACGGGCTCGAACGCCCGGGCGGGGTGGTACGGCTCTGTGATGCGCTCGCCGTACCGACGCGCGCGGCTGCGGGGAACCGGGCGCCATGACCGCAGCAGCCTGCATCGTCGGAGCCTATGAGCATCCGACACGGAAGGCGACCGACCTTTCGGTCGCGCAGCTTCACGCCGAGGCCGCAATCGGCGCGCTGCAGGATGCCGGGCTGGCGCGCGAGGATATCGACGGCTATTTCTGCGCCGGCGATGCCGCCGGGCTCGGGCCGCTGTCGATGGCCGATTACATGAACCTGCGTCTGCGCCATGCCGAATCCACCGAATTCGGCGGCGCCTCCTATATCGCTCATGTCGCCCATGCCGCGCAGACCATTGCCGCGGGCAAGTGCAATGTGGCGCTGATCACCCTGGGCGGCCGGCCACGGGCCGAAGGCGTGGCCACCGGCACCGCGCCCCGTGTCTACAATGCTGCCGCGCCGGACGTGATGTGGGAACTCCCGTTCCGCAGCACCATCGTCAAGCTCTATGCCATGGTCGCCCGGCGCCACATGCACGAATTCGGAACAACCTCGGAACAGCTGGCCTGGATCAAGGTGGCTGCCTCGCTGCATGCCCGGCACAACCCGGGCGCCATGCTGCGCAATCCGGTGACGGTGCAGGACGTGCTTGCCTCGCCCATGATCTCGGATCCGCTGCACCGGCTGGATTGCTGCGTGATCAGCGACGGCGGCGGAGCGCTGATCGTCACCCGGCCTGAGATCGCGCGCGACCTGGCGCGGCCCGTCGTTCGGGTGATTGGCGCCGGCGAAAGCCTGTGCGGGCAGCACGGCGGCGATATGGACCTCACACGCACCGGCGCTGCCAAATCCGGCCCGACGGCGCTGGCCGAAGCCGGGGTGCGGCCGGGCGACATAGATTATGCGGGGCTGTACGACAGCTTCACCATCACCGTGCTTCTGCAACTGGAGGATCTCGGCTTCTGCGAAAAGGGCGCGGGCGGGCGGTTCGTCGCCGATGGCGGGCTGGTGTCGGGCAGCGGGCGGCTTGCGGTGAATACCGATGGCGGCGGGCTGTGCAACAACCATCCGGGCAATCGCGGCGGCATGACCAAGCTGATCGAGGCGGTGCGCCAGTTGCGGCACGAGGCCCATCCGGCGGTGCAGGTTCCAGACTGCAGGCTGGCGCTGGTGAACGGGATCGGCGGGTCGCTCGGCACCCGGCATGCAAGCGCCACGGTAATTCTCGAAAGGCAGTAGCGGATGACGCAATCCGGTTTCGACCCGACCGTTCCGGACGAGAACAACCCCGAGACACGCCCATTCTGGCAGGCTGCGCGCGAGGGGCGGTTCCTGTTGCGGCGCTGCCGGCATTGCGCTCGGACGCACTGGTATCCGCGCGACGTCTGCCCGCATTGCTTTCAACCCGGGACCGTATGGGAAGAGGCCAGTGGCCGCGGCACGATCCATTCCTTCACGATCTTTCGGGCCGCTGGCGCGCCCGAGGTGCTGGCGCTGATCGAACTGCATGAGGGGCCGCGGATGCTCTGCACCGTCCTGGCCGATGATATCGAGGGGCTGACAATCGGCCAGCCGGTGAGTGTGGCTTTCCGCGCCGCACCTGTCGGGCCGCCGATCCCCGTCTTTCGCCCCGACAGCACAGGAGAACGACTTGCCGATTGACCCCGAGCGCCTGCTTGCGCTGGATATTCCCGAGATCGTTCAGGAATATGGCGAAAAGGATACGATGTTCTATGCCCTGAGCCTCGGCCTCGGGCTGGACCCGGTGGACGAGCGACAGTTGCGCTTTGTCTTCGAACGAGAGTTGCTGGCGCTGCCAACCCTGCCGCTCATCCTGTCCGTGCCCGGATCGTGGCTCAGCAGACCCGAGACCGGGATCGATTACCTCAGGGTCGTCCATGGGGAACATGCGATCGAACTGCACCGCCCGCCTGCGTCCTCGGGGCGCGTGCGCGGCAAGACCCGCGTTGTCGACGTGATCGACAAGGGGCCGGGGCGCGGCGCGCTGATCTACAGCGAGTTGCGCCAGACCGATGCCGAGTCAGGGGCGCCGCTGGCCACCATACGCCAGACCACTTTTGCCCGGGCCGATGGCGGCTTTGGCGGCCCACTTCGCAAGCCGGCGCTGCCACACCCGCTCCCCGAACGTGCACCGGATCTGGTCTGCGACCTGCCGACTTCGCCGCAGGCCGCCCTGCTCTACCGGCTCAACGCAGACCGCAATCCGCTGCACGCCGACCCGGTGGTCGCCCGAAACGCGGGGTTCGAGCGGCCAATCCTGCACGGCCTTGCCACCTTCGGCATAGCCGGACATGCGATCCTGCGCGCGGGGCTGGATTACGACCCGGCGCGGCTGCGTAGCCTGTCGGCTCGTTTCACCGCGCCGGTCTTCCCGGGCGATCTTCTGCGCACCGAATTATGGCTGGACGGCTGCACGATCAGCTTTCGCTGCCTTGTACCGGAGCGCGACAGTGTGGTGCTGAACAACGGCCGGGCGACTGTCGCACCCACGGACGGCTGACGCAGGGCCCGAACGCCGCCCGATACGATCGTCGCCGCAAGCCTGCCCTCTGGCGACGTGCTGCAATGGTCCGGCGCCGGTCATTTCCGCGCCCGCCTTCCATTCCGGTCGCCGCATGCAGCGGCCCAGGCAACCGAGGCACGCGGCCCGGCTGGTACCCGGCGTCACCCAAGGGCACCAGGCCTGCACTTCCGGCGCTGCGTTTCGCCCGAGCGACCGCCGCAGCGGTCTGGCGATGCCCTGTGTGGCGCCCTTTCCGTCAATGGCCGCTCTGTCCGCACAGCCGCCTGCCCCTCCACCGCCGCGCGGGCCCGCGCGACAGGGTTTCCCGGCGCCACGCTTCGCGGTATCATGTGCCAAAGGCATCAGACCGGCGAGCAGCATGATCCGCACCCTCCTGCGCCTCGGGCCAGCGCTGGCCCTGCTGGCGGCCTGTCAGGCCATGCCGGGGGCAGAGGCCGGGCGGATGCTGGGGGCCGAGGTGGTGCACCGCGCCGCCGACGGCCCGCCGGGCGCCGAACCCGGCACCTGCT
>SKWP01000459.1 GCA_007128865.1 Paracoccaceae bacterium | reverse complement strand
TGGCTCGCGAAACTCCAGAAGTGCTGAATATTCGCTTTGCCCGTCTCTTCGTTGTATCCGAGCCCGAAGGATTTGCCAGCATGCGAATAACGGTAGCGGAATGCTGGACTCCGCACCATGAGCGAGAAGCATAGTTTGACGAGCGTGTTTGTTGTGCGCTCTACTTCTGAGGGGCCAAACAGACCTTCATCTCCGCCTTCCAGCTGCTTGTCGATGCGTTTGAGGATTGGCGGTCCCGCGTTGTCGATTTTGTCGAAGTCCGGCTCAAAGGTTTGGTTCCATGGACTCACTCCAAAATGCACTTTGTGACCACCGCGCTTGTGCGCAAAACCCGTTT
Source organism: Paracoccaceae bacterium (assembly GCA_007128865.1). Classification (GTDB taxonomy): domain Bacteria; phylum Pseudomonadota; class Alphaproteobacteria; order Rhodobacterales; family Rhodobacteraceae; genus Rhodobaculum. The sequence goes on along the minus strand of SKWP01000459.1, from coordinate 3,998 downwards.
TCCTTGAGCCCTTTGGGGGAGGCTTCGCAGGTTTTACTTCGCCACATGGCCTGATTAGTGATACGTATCCGTCTTGGTCGATCCAAAGGCGCTGCAAGCCTTTAGGCCACCAGTGGTCTGCTGTAGTTTTAACGTGATATGGAAATGGCCTTCCCTGCAAGCCCAACGGATAATCTGGCATCTCACACCTATTCTCAGCGGCCAACATAGTAACTCGCAGAAATAACGCGGTCTAGCTATCACATTCCGTCACCTGCGTCGGTTATGCTGCAAGCGCGAAGGGCTATGTGTAGATGGCTCGAACGTCCGCAAGGTCCCGCATAGCTGCCCCTCGCCTCGCATGGCGGAACCTGGTGTCAGGTTGGGAACACTAGGCTATCCACCATGCAGCGCCCGCCCGGCGGTCTGGCGCGGCCCTGTGTCCTTGTGCCGGCAACCATCCGCAAGGGGCTCGGCACCGCCATCGGTCAACTCCCGCTGGCCGAAACCGGGCAGCCTGGGGCGAATCCGGCTTTGCCTCCGGTCGCGGGCGCACTAGGCTGCGCGGCGGTGCCGCCGGGCGCCGCGCCGAAGTGCCGAAACCGCAGGAGACCGCATGACATCCCCGCGCATCCCCGAATTCATCGCCCTCGATCCTGATGCCATCGGCGCAGCACCCGGCTGCGTGGTGGTGTTTGCCGAACCGGGCGAGGCGCTCGATCCGGCCGCGCGCCGGGTCAACCGGCTGACCCGCGGCGCGGTTGACCGGCTGGTTGCCAGCGCGGGTTTTGCCCGGCTCAAACCCGGCGAGGGGCAGGAACTGGCGTTTCCGGCAGGCATGACCGCCGATCTGGTCCAGGTGATCCGGCTGCCACGAAAGGCCGCGGCGCCCGAAACCCGCCGCGCCGGGGCCACCGCAGCGGCGGCGCTGACCCGACGGCAGGGGATGGAATGCCTGGTGCTGGGCGGCGCGCGCCCGCATATGGCCGAATGCGCGCTGGGGCTGGCGCTGCGCGCCTACAGCTTTGACGACCACCGCACCGCCGGGAACGGCGGCAGCGCGGTCGGCAGGCTGCGCCTGATGCTGCGCAACCCCGAAAGGATGCAGGCCGCCGAGGCCGCCCTGCGCGGCCGGATCGAGGGGGTCTGGCTTACCCGCGATCTGGTCAACGCCCCCGCCAATGTCCTGACCACGACCGCCTTTGCCGAACGGCTGCAGGCGCTGGCCGGCCTTGGTGTCGAGGTCGAGGTGCTGGACGAAAAGGCGCTGGAGGCGCTGGGAATGCGCGCGCTTCTGGGTGTGGGGCAGGGTTCGGACGCGCCCTCGCATGTGGTGGTGATGCACTGGCGGGGCGGTGCGGCCGGTGCGGCGCCGCTGGCGCTGATCGGCAAGGGGGTGGTGTTCGACACCGGCGGCATCTCGATCAAGCCCGCCGCCGGCATGGAGGACATGACCATGGACATGGGCGGCGCCGGCGTGGTCGCCGGGGTCATGCACGCCCTTGCCACCCGCAAGGCGCGGGCCAATGTCGTGGGGCTGGTCGGGCTGGTGGAAAACATGCCCTCGGGCAGTGCCCAGCGGCCGGGCGATGTGGTGAAGTCGATGAAGGGCGATACCATCGAGATCATCAACACCGACGCCGAGGGAAGGCTGGTTCTGGCCGATGTGCTCTGGTACGCGCAGGACCGCTTTGCGCCCGCCGCGATGATCGACCTTGCGACGCTGACCGGGGCGATGATCATCGCGCTCGGGCATGAAAGGGCGGGGCTGTTTGCCAATGACGATGCGCTGTGCACGGCCCTCGAAAAGGCCTGCGCGGCCGAGGGCGAAGGCGCATGGCGCATGCCGCTCGATCCGGCCTATGACCGGGCGCTCAAGTCGCGCATCGCCGACATGAAGAACACCGGCGGCCGCCCGGCCGGCAGCATCACCGCCGCCCAGTTCCTGCAGCGTTTCGTCAGGCCGGGCACACCCTGGGTGCATATCGACATCGCCGGCGTCACCCTGCGCAAGGAAGCCGGCGCGCTTGCCCCGCGCGGCGCCAGCGGCTGGGGGGTGCTGGCGCTCGACCGGCTGGTTGCAGACCGCTTCGAGACCTGAGCCGGGGGCGCCACTGCCATGGGCAAGGCGATGTTCTATCACCTGACGCGTTCGCCGCTCGAGGTGGCGCTGCCGGTCCTGCTGCAGCGGTCGCTGGCGGCGGGCTGGCGGGTGGTGGTGCGCGGGGGCGATGCGGAGCGGTTGCGCTGGCTCGACGAAAGGCTGTGGCTGGCGGGCGACGATGCGGGGTTTCTGCCGCACGGGCTGGCCGGCGGTCCGCATGATGCCGACCAGCCGGTGCTTCTGACTGTCGACCGCGGGTTTCCCAATGCCGCCGCCTGCCTGATCTGCATCGACCGCGCGCCGCTCGACCCCGAAGAGGCCGCCGGGCTGGAACGCGCCTGCCTGATGTTCGACGGTGCCGATCCCGCGGCCACCGAAGCAGCCCGTGACCGCTGGCGGGCACTTGCCGCGGCCGGGCTGCCGGCAGAGTACTGGAGCGAGGCTTCCGGTCAGTGGCGAAAGGAGCGGGGGTGATATTTATCAACAACTTGATAGCAATTTCTGATGTATCCCATAAACAGTGTGCGGCGCCTGTTCCGGCTGCGGCCGCGGCGGCCGGATACCGATGACAGCGCCCGAAATCTCGGTGGTTCTGCCGGTGTGGAACCGGGCCGCCACCCTGCGCCGGGCGATCGACACGGTCCTTGCGCAGCAAGGCGTCGGGTTCGAGCTTGTCGTCGTCGATGACGGCAGCACCGATGACAGCGTGGCGGTGGCCGAGGCGGTGCAGGATCCCCGCCTTCGGGTGATCCGCCACCCGGCCAACAAGGGCGCAGGGGCGGCGCGCAACACCGGCATCGCCGCCGCCCGCGGAGGCTGGGTGGCGTTTCAGGACAGCGATGACGCATGGCTGCCGGGCATGCTTGCGCGCCAGATGGCGGCACTTGCCGCGATGCCGCAGGCCGTGGCCTGCTACTGCGCCCTGCGCATCGAGGCCGACCCGCCCCGTCAGGTGCCGCCGCCCGGCCACGAGCCTGTTGCCGGCGACCTGCGGGCGGCACTTCTGCGTGGCAGCTTCATCTCGACCCAGACGCTGGTTGCCAGGCGCGATGCGCTGGAACGGATCGGCGGCTTCGATGCCGATTTGCCGGCGCTGATCGACTGGGATTGCGTGATCCGGCTGTCGGCGCTTGGCCCCATCGCCCATGTGCCCGAGGCGCTGGTGGTGCAGCGGTTCTCGGAGAACTCGATCACCCGCTATCCCGAACGCCGGCGGCAGGCGCAGGAGATGATCCTGCAGCGCCACCACGCGGCGCTGGCCGCCCGGCCGGAAATCCTGGCCCTGCACCACCGCCGCCTTGCCGGCGCCTGGCGGCGCAGCGGCGATCATGCCGCAGCCCGCCGGCACATCGACGCCGCCCTGCGCCTGCAACCGCTCTCGCCCGCGCTCTGGGCGCTGCGGCTGTGGCTGATGGTGGGATGGCGACCCCGGAAGGACTCGAACCCTCAACCTGGCGATTAGAAGTCGCCTGCTCTATCCTGTTGAGCTACGGGGCCATGGCGCCTGCGGCCTGTGTAAACCGTGTCCGGCGGGGCTGCCATCCCTTTCTTCGCGCCTGCGGGGGCCGGATGGCGGGCGCGGGCCGATCAGGTGCGCGCCGTGCGCATCGTCCCGCCGGGCCGCTGCATCAATCGGCGATGCGGGCCAGAAACGCCGCCAGATCGCTGGTGTGGAAATGGATGTGGCCGGCGGGCTCCGCCACCGGCGCCACATGGACGGTGCGCATGCCGAGCGCATGGGGCGCGGCCAGGTTGCGGGCGTCATCCTCGAACATGGCCGCGCGCTCGGGCAACAGCCCGTCGGCGGCAAACACCGTTGCAAAGGCTTCCTGGCGCGGCTTGGGCAGGTAGCCTGCGTGTTCAACGCCATAGACCGCATCGAACAGCCCATCGAGCCCGCGGGCCTCGATCACCC
>SKWP01000235.1 GCA_007128865.1 Paracoccaceae bacterium | reverse complement strand
CTTGCACCATAAACCGCCAGGCTATCCACCTTGCAGCGCCCACCCGGCGGTCGGGCGCTGCCCTCTGTCGGTGCCCCGGCCACCGTCCGCCAAAGGGCTCCAAGCGCTCGGTGGGAATCTTTCGTAAGGTGGTGAACACTAGGGCAGCACCGCCGCCCGGCACCCCCGGGCGGCGGCCGGCTTTGGCAGGACCAATCCCTTGACAACCTGGAACCCGAACTTCTCGCATGGCGAATACTGGTCGCGCATCGCGCGCACCCGCGCCGAGATGGAATTGCGGGGTATCGATCTGCTGATCATCTCCGACCCGTCCAACATGGCCTGGATATCGGGGTATGACGGCTGGTCCTTCTATGTCCATCAGGCCGTGCTGCTGGGGGCCGAGGGCGAACCGGTGTGGTGGGGGCGGGGCATGGACATGGCCGGCGCCCTGCGCACCGTGTTCATGGATGAAACCGACTCGGTCATCGGCTATGACGATTCCTATGTTCAGAATCCCCAGAAACACCCGATGGAGGCGCTTGCCGCGCTGATCCTCGACCGCGGCTGGAGCGAAGCCCGCATCGGCGTGGAGATGGACAATTACTACTATTCCGCCGCCGCCCATGCGACGCTGACCGCGCATCTGCATGCCGCCCGGATGATCGACGCCACCGGGCTGGTGAACTGGCAACGGGCGATCAAGTCCGAGGCAGAGCTCGAATACATCCGTCGCGCCGCCCGCATCGTTGAACACATGCATGCCGTCATCCTCGAATGCGCCGAACCGGGCATGCGCAAGAACGATCTCGTGGCCGAGATCTTTCGCGCTGGCATCGCCGGGGCCGACGGGCACTGGGGCGACTACCCGTCGATCGTGCCCATGGCGCCTTCGGGGCTCGATGCCACCGCGCCGCATCTGACATGGGATGACCGCAGCCTGCGCCGGGGGGAATCGAATTTCTTCGAGATCGCCGGCGCCCACCGGCGCTATCACTGCCCCCAGTCCCGCACGCTGTTCTTTGGTGAACCGCCCGAGCATTACCGCCGCGCCGAAGAGGCGGTTCTGGTCGCCTCGGAGGCCGCGATGGAACAGGCCGCACCCGGCAACCGCTGCGAGGATGTTGCCAACGCCTTCAACGCGACGCTGAATCGCTTCGGCTTCGAAAAGGACAGCCGCTGCGGCTATTCCATCGGGCTCAGCTATCCGCCCGACTGGGGCGAGCGCACCATGTCCTTCCGCCGCGGCGACATGACCGAACTGAAGCCGGGCATGGTCTTTCACCTGATGCCGGCGCTGTGGCTGGAGGATGGCGGGCTGGAGATCACCGAGCCGATCCTGATCACCGAAACCGGCGCCGAAAGGCTGTGTGGCACGCCATCCGGGATCTTCGTGAAGGACTGATCCGGCGTCAGTCCTGCCACTCCCACGGCAGGGTGAAGCTGTCCATCAACCCCGCAACCGCATCGCGGTCAACGCCGGCGGTGGCGCGCAGGCGGGCGACCAGCCCGCGCCGGCGATCCTCGAACACCTCGGCAACGGTCACCGCATGGCCGGCGTCGGCCAGTGCCGCATCCAGCACCCTGCGAATGGCGCGGCGCCGCAGGTCGGGTTTGAAGATCTTGCCGACCGGGGTCTTGGGCAGCTCGTCAAGGATCTCGATGTGTTTGGGGATTGCCGCACGTTCGGGGATATGGGCGCGGGCGTGTTCGAGGATTTCGGCTTCGCTCGCCGTGGCGCCGGAAACAAGCTCCACATAGGCGCAGGGCAATTCGCCGGCAACCGGGTCGGGCTGGCCGATGGCACCGGCAAAGGCCACGGCAGGATGGCCGACAAGGGCGTCCTCGATGATGATCGGGTCGATGTTGTGGCCGCCGCGAATGATGATGTCCTTGGCGCGGCCGGTTATCCACAGATAGCCGTCGGCATCGATGCGCCCCAGATCGCCGGTGCGCAGGAATTCGCCGGCAAACAGCCCGCGGTTCTTGGTCTCGTCGGAATAGGTGCCTCCAACCCGTACGCCGGGGTTGTCGACGCAGATTTCGCCGACCTCGTCGGTGCCGCATTCATGGGTGACGGTGCCGGCATCGTCGCAGTGCAGAATCCGCAGCCGCGTGTGCGGAAAGGGAATTCCGACCGAGCCCACCTTCTTCTTGCCGCCGATGGGGTTGCAGGACACCAGGCAGGTTGCCTCGGTCAGCCCGTAACCTTCGGAAATCTGCACGCCGGTTGCGGATTCGAAGCGGCGGTAAAGCTCCATCGGCAGCGCGGCCGAACCGGAAATGCCGGATTCGAGGCTGCTGACATCGGCGTTCACCGGGCGTTGCATCAACTGGGCAACCGCCGTCGGCACGGTGATCATGAAGGTGGCGCGATAGCGTTCGATCAGCTTCCAGAAATTGTCGAACACGCCTTCGCCCCGATACCCCTGCGGGGTCGGGAACACGCCGTGCCCCCCCGAAGCCACCAGCGCCATCATGATCGGATAGGCGGCAAAGACGTGAAACAGCGGCAGCGGGCACATCAGCACGTCGCGTTCGGAAAACATCAGCCGGTTGCCAAGCCAGCCGTTGTAGATCATCCCCGAAAACATGTGTCGCGCCACCTTGGGCAGGCCGGTGGTGCCGCCGGTGTGAAACAGCGCCGCAACCCGGTCGCCGGCGGCTTCGTCGAAATCGAGCGCGTCGCCGCGGTGTCTGGCAAGCTCGGCATTGAAATCGAGCACCCGCGCGCCGTGGCTTGCCGGGTTGCGGGGCCGGATCAGCGGCACGATCCAGCTTTTCGGGGGCGTCAGATAGCGGTTGAGATCGACCTCGAACACGGTTTTCACTGCCGGCGCATCCTTCAGCGCCGTGGCAACCTTCTGCGCAACATCGGTGCGCGGCATGGATTTCAGCGTCACAACTGCCTTTGCGCCGGTCTCGCGCAGGATGCCGGCGATATGCTCGGGGGTCAGCAGCGGGTTTACCGGATTGACAATGCCGGCGGTCATCCCGCCCAGCAGCGCAACCGCCGTTTCGGTGCAGTTGGGCAACACATAGGCGACGGTATCGCCCTCGCCGATGCCGACGCTGCGAAACAGGTTGGCCGCCTGCGTGACCTTGTGGTGCAGGTCCGACCAGCTGAGCGTTTCGGCGGGATCCTTCGGGCCCGATGTCATCTGGAAGGTTATCGCGGGCCGTTCGCCATGACGTCCGGCGGTGCGTGACAGCAGCCCGTAGACACTGCCGGGCAGGGACGCGCGGACGTCATCCCAGCTTGCCTCGGCCTCGACAGCGTTGCGGTCCTCGAAGGACGAAAAACTACCCGGCACCCGTGCCTCCCGATCCTGCCCCGAGGCCGTCGCAACGGGCCCGGCCACGCGCCCCTCCCGGCGGTGTTTCGTGATCTCAGGATGCAGGTCGGCTGCGTTTCGTGCAAGCGCAACGCGACAGGACGTTGCGAATGGCTATTCCGCGGCGATTCCTTCGGTGAACTGGAGCCTTGCAAGACGGGCATACAACCCGCCCTCGGCAACCAGCGTGTCGTGGCTGCCTTCGGCCACGATCCGGCCGGCATCGAACACGAGTATCCGGTCGGCGCGCTTGACCGTGGCAAGGCGGTGCGCCACCACCAGCATCGTGCGGCCGTGCGACAGCCGGTCGACGGCCTGCTGCACCGCGCGTTCCGATTCCGCGTCCAGTGCGCTGGTCGCTTCGTCCAGCAACATGATCGGCGCATCGCGCAGGATGGCACGCGCGATCGCCACACGCTGTTTCTGGCCCCCCGACAGAAGCACGCCACGTTCCCCGAGCTGCGTGTCATAGCCTTGCGGCAGGGCAGCAAGGAACTCATGGGCCGCGGCGGCGCGGGCGGCTTGTTCCACCTCGGCATCCGTGGCGTCGGGGCGGCCGAAGCGGATGTTCTCGCGGGCCGAGGTGGCGAATATGACCGGATCCTGCGGAACAAGCGCGATCTGGCGGCGCAGGTCGGTGCGGGTCACCTCGCGGATGTCTGTGCCGTCCACGAGGATGCGCCCGGATGCAGGGTCATAGAACCGCAGCATCAGCTGGATGATGGTGGTCTTGCCCGCGCCGGACGGGCCGACAAGCGCCACGGTTTCGCCGGGCCGGACCCGCAGGCTGACTGCATCCAGCGCCGCCTGGGTCTGGCGGGCGGGGTAGCGGAACGTCACATCCTCGAAAACGATCTCGCCGCGCAGGGGGGATGGAAGCGGCACGGGGTTGGCAGGATCGGTGACCGCATCGCGGGCCGAAAGCAGTTCGGTCAGCCGTTCGCTGGCGCCGGCGGCACGCTGCAATTCGCCCCAGATTTCCGAAAGCGCCCCGACGGCGCCGGCCACGATCACGGCATAGATGACGAACTG
>SKWP01000339.1 GCA_007128865.1 Paracoccaceae bacterium | reverse complement strand
CGCGGGTGCGTTGCCGATGCAGGGATTTGCCTGACCGGGGCCCTTTGGCGGGATCCGGTCAGGAAGGGTTGTGGAAGGCCGCTGCAGCCGAACCGGGCCCATGATCCCGGGTGAGCGTGTCTGACCCGCACGGCCAATTCCCTTTGACGCCACGGGCCCGCTTCCGTAAGGACCGCGCAGGCGGCATTGGCCGGCGCGGAGACCAGGATGCGCAACGAACCGACGACCCAAGAGGTGGCCGCAGGCATCCGCCGCCGCGTCTTCGAGCATACGATCCGCAATGACGGCGGCTATCTCAGCCAGGCCTGTTCGGCCGCCGAACAGCTTGCGTTTCTGTATAACGAGGCGCTCGCCCTCGGCCCCTCCACCATGCCCATGGTGCCGCCGCCCTTTGCCGGCGTGCCGGGGCCCGACAACCCCGGCTATCGCACCGGGGCGGGCTACAACGGCCCCGCCGCGCCCGAATACGACCGGCTGTTCATCGCGCCGGCCCATTACGCGCTGGTCGCCTATGCCTGCCTGATCGAGGTCGGGCGGATGGCGCCCGAGGGGCTGGAGATGTTCAACCGCGACGGCTCCAGCGTCGAGATGATCGGGGCGGAGCATTCGCCGGGCATGGAGGTGCACAACGGCACCCTCGGTATCGGCCTGTCCACCGGCGCCGGGCTGGCCTGGGGCCGGCAAAGGCGGGGCGAGGCCGGCCGCGTCTGTGTGTTCATGTCCGACGGCGAGGTGCAGGAAGGCCAGACATGGGAGGCCGTGCAGGCTGCCGTTCATCATGAACTGGGCAATCTGCGCGCCCTGATGGACGTCAACCGCCAGCAATGCGACGGCGCCATGGATTCGGTGATGCGGGTGGGCGAGATCGGCACCAAGTTGCGCAGCTTTGGCGCCGTGGCGGTGGATGTGGATGCCCATGACCTGACCGCGCTGCGTCAGGCCTGGGCCGAACCGCATGAAGGCCGGCCGCTGATCGTGCTGGCGCATTCCTCGCCGACCCGCGGCATGGCCTATCTGGAACGGCGGATGCCGCGGCTGCATTATGTCCGCTTCCGTTCGGCGCAGGAACGGGCCGAGACCAACGCGGCCATCGCCGCCGAACTGGGCATCGCCCCGGTGCCGCTGGAAGGGGTCTGAGATGGAAATCGTCAACCGCCCCTATGCCGCCGCCTTCGAGGCCCATGCCCTGACCGACGACGCGGTGCTGTGCCTGTCGGCAGACCTGACGTCCTCCTGCGAGATCGACGGCTTCCGCGACCGCCACCCGGACCGCTTCCTGTCGCTGGGCATGGCCGAGCAGAACATGATGTCCTTCGCCGGCGGGCTGGCGATGGCCGGCTTCCGGCCGTTCCTGCACAGCTTCGGGGTGTTCCTGTACCGCCGCCCCTATGACCAGCTTGTCGCCTCGGTCGCCTATCCGCGCCGCCCGGTGCGGCTGATGGGGTTTCTGCCCGGCATCACCACCCCAGGCGGCATGACCCATCAGGCCATCGACGACATCGCGGTGATGCGCAGCCTGCCCAACATGACGGTGCTGGAGGCCGGCGACGCGACCGAAGTCGAAAGCATCGTCGCCGAGGCCGATGCGGTCGACGGCCCGGTTTATTGCCGGATCCTGCGCGGCGCGGTGCCGCGGCTGTTTTCCACGCCACTGCGGCGCGGCCGGCTGCGGGTTCTGGCCGAAGGCGGCGATGTGCTGATCGTCACCGCCGGCATCGCCACCGAAGAGGCGTTGCGCGCCGCCGGTGCGCTGGCCGGGGCCGGGGTCTCGGTGCGGCACCTGCACCTCAGCACGCTCAAGCCCTTTGATGCCGCCGCGGTCGTCGATCATGCCGCCAGCGTCCGCCACGGGGTGGTAACGCTGGAAAACCACCTGATCACCGGCGGCATCGGTTCGGCCGTGGCCGAGGCGCTGGCCGAAGCCGGCCTGCCCAGGCCACTGGTACGGCTGGGCCTGCGCGATACCTTTGCCCATGGCGGGTCGCGACCCTATCTGATGCGCCGCTACGGGCTTGACGCACTGGCCCTGGTGCGCGGGGTCGAACGGTTGACCGGTGCCACCACCGGCATCGACGAGGCCGCGCTGGAAGCCGTGCGAATCGATGCGGTGCATTCCGACGCCAAGGCCGAAGCCCTGTGACCCTTCCCTGCCCGGATCGCCCATGACCCGCTTCACCGTCACCTACCGCATCTTCGCCGCCGACCTGAGCGAGGCCCGCGACCGCGCCCGCGGCGTGGCCGTCGAACAGACCGTGGAGGTGCCCGAAGATGTGGTGCCCCCCGGCTTTGTCGCCGACGAGATCGTCGGCCGGGTGGAAGAGATCGGCACCGAGGCCGAAGGCCGTTTTCGGGCCACCATCAGCTACAGCCCGCACAGCGCCGGGCATGAGCTGAGCCAGTACTTCAACGTCATCTTCGGCAATTCATCCTGGCACCGGGGCCTCAGGGTCGTCGGCATCGATCCCGGCGCCGAGATGATGCGCCGCCACCCCGGCCCGCGCTTTGGCATCGCGGGCGTGCGGCGGTTGTGCGGGCGCCCGCAGGGCGGGCTGATCGCGCCGGTGCTCAAGCCGCAGGGGCTTGATGCCGGCACGCTGGCGCAGATCGCCGAACGCTGCGTGCATGGCGGCGCCGACATCGTCAAGGAAGACCACGGCATCACCGACCAGCCCATGGCCCGCTTTGCCGAACGGGTCGAAAAGGTCGCCGCCGCCGTTGCCCGCGCCAATGCCCGCACCGGGCGGCAGGCCCTGTATTTCCCGTCGCTGCCCGGCCATGTGGACCGCTTTGCCGAAAACCTGCGCCATGCCAGGGCTGCCGGCGCGCATGGGGTGCTGGTGATGCCGGGGCTGCTGGGCTTTGGCGTGGTGGCGCGGATCGCGGCAGACGAAAGCCTGTCGATGCCGGTGATGACCCATCCGGCGTTTCTGGGGCCCTATGTGCTGTCGCCCGACACCGGCTTTGACTTCGGCGTCATGTTCGGTACCCTGCAACGTCTGGCGGGGGCCGACATCTCGGTGTTTCCCAATGTCGGCGGGCGCTTCGGCTTCTCGGCCGCGGACTGCCGGGCGATCGCCGACGGCTGCCGCGCGCCCGCCGGCCCCGGCCGGCCGATCCTGCCCAGCCCCGGCGGCGGCATGACGGTGGAACGCGCACCCGAACTCGGCGCCTTCTTCGGCCCCGACGCGGTGCATCTGCTGGGCGGCAGCCTGTTGCGGCTGGGCGCGCATATCGGCGAAGGCATCGCACAGGTGCGCGCCGCACTGGACGCGGCCGAGGCGCGGCTGGCAGAGGAACGGGCATGAAGATCGACGGCATCCCCTATCGCAGCATCTGGCTGGACCCCGACAGCGGCGAGGTCCGCATCATCGACCAGCGCTGGCTGCCGCACGCGTTGCGCATCGTCACCCTGGCCAAGCGCAGTGATTTCGCCGCCGCCATCCGCGAGATGTGGGTGCGCGGCGCGCCGCTGATCGGGGCTGCGGCGGCCTGGGGCATGGCGGTGCAGATGCGCGCCGATCCCTCCGACGCATCGCTGGCCGAAACCCGCGCGCTGCTGCTGGCAACCCGCCCCACCGCCATCAACCTGCGCTGGGCGCTGGACAGGGTGCAGGCACAGCTTGCCCCCCTGCCGGCCGCGCAGCGCGCCGCGGCCGCGGCCGAACTGGCGCAGGCGATCTGCGACGAGGATGTGCAGATCAACCGGTGCATCGGCGATCACGGGCTCGGCCTGATCCGCGACGCCGCGGCGCGCAAGGGCGGCGGGCCGGTCACCATCCTGACCCATTGCAACGCCGGCTGGATCGCCACCGTGGACTGGGGCACCGCCACCGCCCCGATCTACCGCGCCGCCGAGGAAGGCATCGCCGTGCATGTCCTCGTCGATGAAACCCGCCCCCGCAACCAGGGCGCCCAGCTGACTGCGTGGGAACTGGCCAGCCACGGCATTTCGCACGAGCTGATCGTGGACAACGCCGGCGGGCACCTGATGCAATGCGGCGCGGTGGACATGGTGATCACCGGCACCGACCGGACCACCGCGCAGGGCGATGTCTGCAACAAGATCGGCACCTACCTCAAGGCGCTGGCGGCGCGGGACTGCGGGGTGCCGTTCTATGTTGCGCTGCCCTCGCCGACCATCGACTGGACGGTGCGCGACGGGCTGCGCGAAATCCCGATCGAGGAACGCGCCGCCGACGAGGTCACCCATGTCCAGGGCCGCGACCCCGAGGGCCGGATCGTCAATGTCCGAATCGCGCCCGAAGCAACCGGCGCCCGAAACCCTGCCTTCGACGTCACGCCCGCGCGGCTGGTCACCGGGCTGATCACCGAACGCGGCATCTGCCCGGCCAGCGCCAAAGGTCTG